>JACMLA010000292.1 GCA_014379815.1 Bryobacteraceae bacterium
GGACAGCAACTGAAACACGTGGCTCGTATCAGCCATACGGTCCAGGATCACGGAGTCCATATGGGGATTGTGATCAATCTCTTCTAGCAGAATGCTGAAAAAGTCCACCAGCTTCGTTCTCGCATCGCTCAGGAACTCGGAAGTAGTGGAGGGTATTTTCCGTTCGCCCGGATCCATTCTAGGGGCGAACGGCCACACACAGTGCGGGTGGTACCTTCTCGCCTCTTCGCTCGCTGCGGCCTTGCTGACGGTCTGTTTGAGCATTCTGCGAAAGTGTACAAAACATGCGTAACGATCATGACATGACAGCGCATCTAGTCAGGCTCGTCCTGCTCTTCATCCTCGCGACTGGATTCATATCGGCCGAGCCATCTGGAGCGGTCGCTACGCTCGAGCCGACTCCTGAAACCTTTATGGAGCAGGGGCTTCAGGCCTATCAGCGAGGTTCGTTCGATCAGGCACTCACCGCGTGGAAACAAGCGGCAGACCTCTACGAGCGAGCCGGCAAGATCGGAGAACAGAGCCGAGCCCTGGCCCAGGCAGCGCAGGCCTCGGAATCATTGGGCCAGGTCAGTCAGGCATTGCAGCAATTGGAACTGGCGCTGACTTTGGCACAACAGACAGGGGATCGCACCCGGATCGCCATAGTAATGGAGAGCCTCGGCCGTACGTACCTGGCGGCACGTAAACCGGACGCGGCGCTGCGCTATCTGACCCAAGCGTTGACCATGGCACAAGCTGATGAGTATCCAGATCGCGATAGACGCCTCATCGCGGCCATCCATAATGATCTCGGTATCGCCCACATCGCACAACAACATGAAACGGATGCATTGGCCGCCTTCTCCACCAGCGCGCAAGAGGCGCAAGCAGTCGATGATCTCCCTCTGACTGTACGGGCCCGTATCAACGCGGCCCGCACAGAGTTGAAGTTGAACCACCCGAACAACGCGCGGGACTGGCTGGACCTCGCCTTCGATACCCTGAAAGATTTCAAGCCTTCGCACGACAAGGCCGTGAATTTAGTCCAGGTGGGACTGGGCTATCAGCGACTCCGTGCCTCGATGCCGGCCATGAACGCACCCCTTATGCTGCGCGCGTCCGGTGTGCTGGTGGAAGCGGCGTCCGTGGCAGACCAAGTCTCCGACGCGAGGATGCGCTCCTACGCCGACGGCTATCTCGGTCACCTGTATGAAATCGAATATCGCTACAACGAGGCATTGCAACTGACCAGACACGCGGTTTTCTCCGCTCAGTCAGTCAATGCGCCGGAGTCGCTCTTCCGCTGGCAATGGCAACTGGGTCGTTTGCTGGCGGCAACGGGCAAACTGGACGAGGCCATTACCTCCTACAACCATGCCGCCGTAACCCTGCGCCCCATTCGTAGGGAAGTCGACTCTGCATGGGAGACCGATTCATTCGCCGGAGAAGATTCGGTCCGCGGGCTTTTCTTTGAGCTGGCCGATCTGCTGCTCCATCGCGCCTCGCTGACGGGCGACTCACAAGAAGCGGAATTGGATCTCCGTCGAGCACGCGACACGATTGAAACGTACAAGGCTGCCGAGTTACGGGATTACTTCCGGGACGACTGTGTGGATACCCTACAAACTCGTATCACGAAACTGGACACACTGGCCGCCGGAACAACGGTCGTATATCCCATCGTTTTTGCGGATCGATTGGAACTGCTGATCAGCCTCCCTAATGGACTGAAACGGCTGTCGGTCCCTGTTTCATCAACCACGCTCACACAGGAAGTACGTGCCTTTCGCAACAAGGTCGAAAAACGGACGACGCGCGAATATCTTCCTCACGCTCAACAATTGTATGCCTGGTTAATCCGCCCGCTCGAGCCCGATTTGGCCTCCTTCCACATCGACACACTGGTTTTTATCCCCGATGGTCCGCTCCGTACGGTCCCGATGGCCGCTCTCCATGACGGCAGGCAGTTCCTCATAGAGAAATTTGCGTTGGCTACCACACCCGGCCTCAATCTCACCGATCCGAGGCCGATTGACCGCGCCAAGGTTCGATTGTTGACGACCGGGCTCACGCAAGCCGTTCAAGGTTTTCCCTCCCTCCCCTTCGTCGAAGAGGAAATGAATACTATTCACACGCTCTACCAGGGGGGGCAGCTATTGAATGCCGAGTTTTCGGCTCCGCGTCTTGAACAAGAATTAAAAGACCACCCCTATGGCATCTTACATATTGCCACCCATGGCTGGTTTGCCTCAGACACCACGCAATCCTTTCTGTTGACCTATAACGGAAAACTCACCATCAATGAGCTGGACCATTTGATTGGACTGTTCCGGTATCGAAAAGACCCTCTAGAGCTTTTGACACTCAGTGCGTGTCAGACCGGCACAGGCGATGACCGCGCGGCCTTGGGACTCGCCGGCGTCGCCATCAAGGCAGGTGCGCGAAGCGCGTTAGCCACTCTGTGGTTCATCAATGATGAGGCTTCCGCTGAGCTGGTCTCTGAATTCTACAGACAACTGCGAAACCCCAAGCTGTCTAAGGCACAGGCTTTGCAGATAGCACAACAAAAGCTCTTGGCAGATCGAGTCTATGAACATCCAGCATACTGGTCACCGTTTTTGTTACTGAACAACTGGCTGTGATTCGCGTCATGTGCGTGCTAGAGTCTGGCAA
>JACMLA010000293.1 GCA_014379815.1 Bryobacteraceae bacterium
ACCCGGCCATTCGACAACGGCGGCCCCGCCGGATTCTCGATGGGTGGGGGACAAGGTCAGAGCAACGAACTACTGCTGGACGGTACACCGGATATGACCAAGAACCGGCGCGTGGCCTATAACCCGCCCGTGGACGCCGTGAGCGAAATCAAGGTGGAGGCGTTCCAGGTGGACGCCGCCTATGGCAACACGGGGGGCGGGACCGTGAACGTGGTGATGAAGGGTGGGACTAACGATATTCACGGCTCGGCCTATGAGTTCAACCAGGTATCGGCCCTGAAAGCGACTCCGATCTTCACGCAACGGGCCGTCGGTCAGAGGAAACCGGTAACCCGGTTTAATCAGTACGGTGTCACCGCGGGCGGCCCGATTTACATTCCGAAACTGTTCAACGGACGTAACCGCTTGTTCTGGTTCTTTGCCTTTGAAGGCATCAAACAGAGCGAGCCCGAGCCTACGTTCTCCACTGTCCCCACAGCAGCCCAGCGCACGGGCGATTTCTCGTCGCTGCTGAGGGTCGGCAATGCTTACACGATTTACGATCCCAGCACCGCTGTGCTGCAAAACGGCCGGATCACACGGCAGGCGTTTCCCGACAATGTAATACCGGCCAACCGCATCAACGCCGTCTCGCGGAACATTCTCGCACTTATTCCGTTGCCGAATCAGGCTGGTTTTGCCGATGGCACGAACAATTACTTCAACAATGCGGTTCGTTCCGACACCTACACCAGCTATCAGGGGCGCATGGACTGGAATGTCAGCGACCGGCACAAGTTGTTCTGGAATTTTCGCCAGAACGACCGTATCGAGAACCGGGGCAACCGCTTCGACAATCTGCTGACCGGCAACTTTCTTTCGCGTGTCAACTGGGGAACCACCATCGACGATGTGTACACGATCAGCCCCAGCCTGTTGATGAATATCCGGGCGGGATGGACGCGGTTCGTAGAGGGCAGCACGCGACAAAGCGATGGCTTCGATCCAACGACTCTGGGCTTACCTTCCTATGTGGCGTCCAACTCCACGCGTCTGTTGTTTCCACGCATCGACTTCGGTCAAATTACGGACCTTAGCGATACGGGCGGTGATTCCACACCTTTCGATACCTTCCAGATCTTCGGCACCGTGACCAAGGTATTGGGCAGCCAGACGCTGAAGTTTGGCACCGATCTGCGGCAGCAACGCGAGTCGTCCACAAGTTTCGGAAATTCTGTCGGCAACTATGCCTTCAACACCAACTGGACTAACGGCGGTACGGGTGCGGCCAACGCCCCGCTGGGCCAAGACATCGCGGCATTCCTGCTCGGTCTGCCTACCGGTGGAGGGTACGACCTGAACACATCGCGGACCCAGCAGACGAACTACTTTGCATTCTTTGTTCAGGACGATTGGAGAGTTCGTCCGAACTTTACGTTGAATCTGGGTTTGCGATATGAGCGAGAGACCGGTGTGGTGGAACGATTCAATCGAACGACCGTAGGTTTTGATAATTCCGCAGTGAACAGCGCGACGCGCGCGGCAGAACAGGCCTATGCGCGCAATCCACTGGCAGAACGTCCGGCGAGCCAATTCGGTGCGACTGGTGGTGTGGAGTTCGCCACCGATGACCGGAGAAACATCGTAGATACGTATCCGTGGGCGTTCAGCCCCAGGTTAGGGATGACGTGGTCCCCGAAACTGCTGGGCAGCAAGACGGTGTTGCGCGGAGGCGTTGGACTGTTCTACTTCACGTACGGGGCGAATCTGGACGTGCAGCAGCCCGGCTTCAGCCAGACGACGCAGCTTGCATCGACGCTGGATAACTTTGTAACCCCGAGCGCTACTTTCTCCAATCCTTTTCCAGGTGGAATCAATCAGCCAGTTGGCTCTTCGCTGGGATCTAGCACGTTTCTGGGCCAGAACGTTGTGTACTACAACCGGAAGCTCGCACAACCCTACACGTGGCGCTGGAGCTTCAATATACAGCGCGAGATCGGACGCGACATGGTACTGGAGCTTGGCTACATCGGCAGCAAAAGCACCAAGCTCCCGGAAGCGAATCGCGAGGCAAACTACATCCCTAATGAACAGCTCTCCGCGAGTCCTACACGCGACCAGGCCAATATCGACAGACTGTCGCGCAATGTACCGAATCCGTTTGCCGGGCTTCTCCCCGGTACTGGGCTGAATGGCCCGACTACTTCGGCGGAGCAGCTGTTGCGACCGTTCCCGCAGTTTAACGGGCAGAACGGAGTCAACCTGCGCCAGTTGAACACGGGAAACTCGATCTTCCACATGTTTCAGGCCCGGTTCGATAAGCGCTACTCCAACGGCTTCAACTTTCTGGCCAACTTTCAATGGCAGAAATTTATCGAGGCTACCAACCGGCTCTATTTCGCGGCTCCGACTCTGGAGCGCCGCATAGCGGACGAAGATCGACCTCTCCGGCTGGTTTTGAGCGGATCGTATGAACTGCCTTTCGGACCTGGGAAACCGATGCTCGCGAATACGGGAAGTATTGTGAGCCGCATCGTTGGAGGCTGGCAGGCGAACGTCATTTACATAGCGCAGGCTGGCGAGCCTTTGAACTGGACGGACCGGAACAATCTTTACTATGGAGGTCCGCTGAATCTGGAGCCGCGTGAGATCGACGACTTCGCCTTCGACGTGACGCGTTTCGAGAGGGCAGCGAACCGGCAGCTGGACCGGAATCAAAGAACGTTTAACTCGCGGTTTGCGAACTTGCGCGCGGACGGGGTGAACAATGTGGACGCCTCGATCATCAAGAACATTAAGCTGGTAGAACGTTTCCAGCTGCAGATCCGCGCCGAGGCTTTCAATCTGCTGAACCGTACGCAGTTTAGTGCACCTGAGCTGACTCCGACGAACCAAAACTTCGGCCGGATTACCGGAGCTGCGAACCTGCCGCGTGCATTGCAGCTTGCGGCGCGCTTCCGATGGTAAGTGACGAAACTTCTGTTTGATTGAGACGAAGACGGCGGTGCCCGCACAAAGTCTGTAATGACGGTTGTTACCACGCAGGAAGTAGTTGTTGGGCGACAACCGATCTTCGACTCCAAGAGACAGATCCACGGGTTTGAGTTGCTTTTCCGCGCGAGCCGGAACGACACCGCTTTCGGGTCGGTTAACGGAGATAGTGCCTCGGCGACGGTGATTTTAAATGCGATGGTGGAGATTGGGCTGGATAACCTCATCACCACCGGCGAACGTTTGTTCGTAAACTACACGGAACAGTTGCTGATGATGGATCCGATCTTCCCCCCGGATCACTTTGTTCTGGAAGTGCTCGAGACAGTCGCGTTGACCGAACCTGTAGTCCAGCGTTTGACAGACTTACGTCGGGCGGGTTACCGCCTGGCTCTCGACGACTTTATCTGGAGCGACGATTCGAAACCCGCTCTTAGCATCGTGGATTACGTCAAACTCGATGTCCGGCAACTGGACGAAGCGGCTCTCCGAAAGACGGTCAAGAGTCTGAGCAAATTCCCAGTTCAGATTATTGCCGAGAAAGTAGAAACGGAGAAAGAGATCGACCTCTGCCGAAGTCTCGGTATCTCTCTGTTTCAGGGATACTTTCTGCGAAGACCAGACGTGATCTGCAAACAAACGGTGCGCCCCGGAAGAGTCCGGGCTCTCCAGATCCTCGCGGAATGCGAAAGTCGAAATCTTGATCTGCGACATCTTGCCGCTCAAATCAATCTCGACGTCGCGATGACTTACGGCCTGCTCAGGCTCTCGAACTGCGTGTTTGCGGGCGGAACGGGGCGGGTCGATACGGTGCTGCAGGCGATCATGCGGCTTGGGATCGACCAGGTAAAACGGTGGGCTGCTTTGACGGCGCTGGCAGTCGAGCCGGGATGCCCTATGGGGTATCTTCAAATCGCTCTGCAGAGAGCGCACATGTGCGAAATACTCGCTTCCGATCTCGAAGTTTCGCGATCACAATCCGCCTTCCTGGTCGGGCTGCTGTCAGTACTCGATTCGGTTGTCAATATGCCGATGCGTCAGCTGGTGGAGCAACTGCCTCTTGCACCCGATATTCGTTTAGCTCTGGTTGACAGGTCAGGGGAGCTGGGACGTGTGCTGGACGTAGCTTGCGCGTGGGAAAAGGGGGAGCCGGAGAATGTCGGGAAGTTCGACATCCCTATCCCGACGATCCGGAACGCGTGGGTTAAGTCTCTTTCGCGGACGCAGAACACCTACCGCAAGGCTCTGAACTTCCTCCACGGGAGCTGAAGTCAGCTTCGGCGAAAGCTGGCAATCGAACTGCCGACCCCTACTCCCGCAGCAAAGAGCGCGAGCGCATCGACGGTACGAATTCTTTGCAGGCCTCCGCGGGCGACCATAGAAGCGATCAGTACGACGGCGAGGAGCAGCGGAATAAACTGCCTTCTTCTTCTGTTGTCAAAATTCATAATTGGGCAAAAAAAGAGCGGGCCTTTACAGACCCGCCTGACGAAGAGCCTCCTCTCAGGCTTGTCAGTTCGGAAGCTTGGTGTGTCCCATCAGGTGGAGATCGATAGCTCTCGCTGCCTTTCGACCTTCTGCGATGGCCCAGACGACGAGGGACTGGCCGCGGCGCAAGTCACCAGCCGCGAAGACGCCGGATACCGACGTGAGGTAATTATCATCCGTCGCGACGTTTCCGCGCAAGTCCATTTTGCACCCGAGCTGGTCGAGCAGACCTTTCTTATGCGGCCCGGTGAACCCCATTGCGAGCAACACCAGGTCCGCATCGAGCGTGAAGTCAGAACCCGGAACGGGCTCGAACTTTGGAGCGGAGCCGACACGAACTGCGTGGAGTTTTCGAACGCTGCCGTGCTCGTCTCCGGTGAAAGAAGTTGTCGCCACAGACCACTCCCGCAATCCACCTTCCTCGTGGGAACTTTCGTGGCGAAGCTGCAGAGGCCACATTGGCCACGGGGTGAGGGGAGACCGTTCCGCGGGCGGCATGGGCATGATCTCGAACTGGTGAACGGATGCGGCTTTCTGCCGGTGTGAGGTACCGAGACAGTCGGCGCCTGTGTCCCCGCCACCGATGATGATGACGTGTTTGCCGGTAGCCAGAATCTGACCGTCGACGTGGTCACCGGCCACGGTCCGGTTTTGTTGAGGCAGGAATTCCATGGCGAGGTGAACGCCTTTCAGATCGCGGCCGGGCACGTTGATGTCGCGAGGTGCTTCCGCTCCGCCTGCCAGAAGGATGGCATCGAACTTCGATTGGAGTTCGTCGACCGACACATCGGTACCGACATGACAGCTGGTTGTGAACCGCACACCCTCGGCTTTCATCTGCGTCACGCGGCGGTCGATGTGGTGCTTCTCCATCTTGAAGTCAGGGATGCCGTAACGGAGCAGGCCTCCGATCCGGTCCCACTTTTCAAAGACGGTGACTTCATGGCCTACGCGCGCGAGCTGCTGTGCGGCGGCCAGACCCGCCGGGCCGGAACCCACGATTGCGATTCGCTTTCCGGTCTGACGGGGTGCGACTTCAGGCTGAATCCAGCCGTTTTCCCAGGCATGATCGATGATCGTCTTCTCGATCAGTTTGATCGCTACCGCCGGCTCGCTGATGCCCAGAACACAGGCAGCTTCGCAAGGGGCGGGACAGATCCGGCCGGTGAACTCAGGGAAATTATTGGTGGCATGAAGGGTACGAATCGCTTCCTTCCAGCGGTCCTGGTACACGAAGTCATTCCAGTCCGGAATGATATTGGTCAAGGGACATCCGGTATGACAAAAGGGGACGCCACAATCCATGCAACGTGCGCCCTGCGTACGAACTTTGTCGTCAGCGAATGGCTGGTAGACTTCAAACCAGTCGTTGACACGTTCGAGGACAGGCCGGCGAAGGGGCAGTTCGCGGTCGTACTCCAGGAACCCCGTTACCTTGCCCATGGTTAGCGAGCCTCCTGGACGACAGCCACAGCTGGTGCTGTAGCCGGAATTACAGGTGCGAGATTTGGAGCTCCCAATGCTCGCCGGTATTCTTTCGGGAAAACCTTCACGAACTTGTCCAGCATCCCGCCCCAGTGCTCGAGGATCCACTGGCCGCGGGGGCTGTTCGTAAGTTCGACGTGACGTTGAATGAGGTTGCGCAGAGGGTTGATGTCGTCAGCTGACAATGGCTCAAGATCTACCTGGGATTTGTTGCAGCGCGTCGCCTGGAAGTCTCCGGTTTCATCGAGGACGTAAGCGAAGCCTCCGGACATACCTGCAGCGAAGTTCTTGCCTGTACGTCCAAGGACGACGACTAGCCCTTTGGTCATGTACTCACAGCCGTGGTCCCCGACTCCTTCTACGACCGCAGTAGCTCCGGAGTTGCGGACTGCAAAGCGCTCCCCAGCCATGCCGTTAAAGAACGCTTCGCCGGAGGTGGCTCCGTACAGGACCACGTTGCCGATCAGGATGTTTTCCTCAGGAACGAAGTTGGATTGCTTTGGTGGGAAGACGATGATCCTTCCACCGGAGAGACCTTTACCGACATAGTCGTTGGCATCCCCTTCGAGGGTGAGTGTAATGCCTCGCGCCAGGAAAGCTCCAAAGCTTTGCCCGGCGGAACCGGTGAGGTAGAAGCGAATCGTGCCATCAGGCAGGCCTGCGGATCCCCAGCGGCGGGCGACTTCCCCGCTCAGCATTCCTCCCACTGTCCGATGGATATTGCGGATTGGCATGCGGAACTCGATAGGGTGGCGCGACTCCAGTGCTTCCTGCGCGTGCGTGATCAAGTGATAGTCGAGAGACTGCTCCAGGGCATGCTCCTGACGGATGAGGCACCGGCGGCCCACGCGTGCCGGCATGCGGGGATTGTACAGGATGCTGGAGAAATCGAGACCGCTGGCTTTCCAGTGATCCACCGCACCCTGCATCTCCAGCAGGTCAACTCGTCCTACCATGTCATCGAATTTCCGGAACCCGAGTGTCGCCATAAGCTCGCGAACTTCCTCTGCGACGAAGAAGAAGTAGTTGATGACGTGTTCCGGCTGACCGGTGAATTTTGCGCGCAGAGCCGGGTCCTGCGTTGCGATACCCACGGGGCAGGTGTTCAGGTGGCACTTGCGCATCATGATGCAGCCAAGGCTAACCAGGGGCGCGGTTGAGAAACCAAATTCTTCAGCTCCGAGAAGCGTCGCGATGACCACGTCACGACCGGTTTGCAGTTTGCCGTCGGTCTGGACGCGGATGCGGCTGCGGAGATCGTTCATCACGAGAACCTGCTGCGTTTCGGCGAGACCGAGCTCCCACGGAACTCCGGCGTGCTTGATGGAAGTGAGTGGGGCAGCCCCCGTTCCGCCATCGTAGCCGCTGATCAGGACGACGTCGGCGTGCGCTTTCGCGACACCTGCCGCTACGGTACCGACGCCCACCTCGGCGACCAGTTTGACCGAGACACGCGCCTTGGGATTGACGTTCTTGAGATCGTAGATCAGCTGTGACAGATCTTCGATGGAATAGATGTCGTGGTGCGGTGGAGGCGAGATCAGTCCTACTCCCGGAATGGAGTGGCGGGTCCGGGCGATGTTCTCGTCGATCTTGTGTCCAGGGAGCTGACCGCCTTCGCCCGGCTTCGCGCCCTGTGCGATCTTGATTTGCAGCTCGTCGGCATTGACGAGGTAGTGCGCGGTTACGCCGAAGCGGCCAGAGGCGACCTGCTTGACCGCACTCCGGCGGTTGTCGAGAAAACGCTCCTCGTCTTCCCCGCCCTCACCGGTGTTCGAGCGGCCGCCCATGGTGTTCATGGCGACGGCGAGAGTCTCGTGAGCTTCCTTTGAGATCGAGCCGTAAGACATGGCTCCGGTAGCAAAATGCTTTACGATTTCAGATGCGCTTTCGACTTCCTCGAGAGGAACCCCAGCCTGCGTCCCTTCCTTGAAGTGCATCAGTCCACGGAGGGTGCAGTGCTGCGTGTTCTGTTCGTTGATCAGCGCCGTGTACTCGCGAAAGGTCGAGAAACTATTGGCGCGTACCGCATGCTGCAGCTTCGATATCGTCTTCGGATTGAGAAGATGATACTCGCCCCGCACGCGATAGGAATAGGTCCCGCCAACCTCGAGCTCGGTTTCCGATTCGCTTAGAGGACGGAAGGCATGGGCATGCTTGATTGCCGCTTCGCGAGCAAGAACTTCCAGACCGATACCCTCGATACGGGACTGCGTACCGCTGAAGTATTTCTCGATGAGCTGTTTATTAAGGCCTATCGCTTCGAAGATCTGGGCCCCGCGATAGCTCTGCAGCGTGGAGATTCCCATCTTGGAGAAGACCTTGAGCAGGCCCTTTCCTACAGACTTCTTGAAGTTTGTCAGAGCCTTCTCAAAGTTGATGCCATCAGGCAGGAGACCTCGGGTGGCCAGATCTTCCAGCGTCTCGATGGCGAGGTAGGGATTGACTGCGCTTGCGCCGTACCCGATGAGCAAACTGAAGTGCATGACTTCGCGTGGCTCGCCTGATTCGATAATCAACGCAACCCCGGTGCGTGTTCCCTCGCGGATCAGGTGATTGTGAACCGCTGTCAGCGCCAGCAAACTTGGGATGGGCGCAGACTCCTCATCGGTGCCGCGATCGGAAAGGATGAGAAGTGTATAGCCGCTCTTGATAGCCCATGAAGCGCGTTTACAGATGCTCTTGAGAGCGCGCTCCAGTTCCTCAGCTCCGCCATCGACCTGGAAAAGTGTTGGCAGTGTGTAGGCAAGGAAGTCGCCCTGAGAAACGCGGCGGAGCTTCTCCAGATCCCAGTTCGTCAGAATGGGGTGCTTCAGCTTGAGCGTGTGGCAGTGCTGCGGTGTTTCGTCGAGGATGTTGCGCTCGCGACCGATGTAGCTGGTCAGCGACATCACGAGGTCTTCGCGAATCGGATCGATGGGCGGATTGGTTACCTGCGCGAACAACTGCTTGAAGTAGTTGAAGAGCGGCTGAGGTTTCTCGCTAAGACATGCCAGAGGCGTATCGGTACCCATGGAGCCGATTGCTTCTTCGCCGGTGATTGCCATCGGCATCATGAGGGCGCGCACGTCCTCGTCGGTGTAGCCGAACGCTCGCTGACGCTGCAGAACAG
The DNA here is from genome assembly GCA_014379815.1 of Bryobacteraceae bacterium. Next base: position 9,056 of record JACMLA010000293.1, read on the forward strand.
TCTCGTAGTGAGTCCCGTGAACGTGCCCCGGCGCCGGCAGATCCTCCAGCGTGATCTGGTTTTCTTTCAGCCAGTCCAGATAAGGGCGGCGCGCGGCCAGATTGTTTTTGATCTCTTCATCGGGAACGATGCGCCTGGCTTCAAGATCCACCAGCAGCATGCGGCCCGGCTGGAGTCGTCCCTTGTAGCGGACGTCTTCGGGGCGAACCGGCAGCACTCCGGTTTCCGAAGCCATGATCAGCAGATTGTTATGCGTGACGAGGTACCGGGCAGGACGCAGCCCGTTCCGGTCCAGTGTGGCTCCGATGACGCGGCCATCGGTAAACGCTACCGCCGCAGGGCCGTCCCACGGTTCCATCAGCGACGCATGGTACTCATAAAACGCGCGCTTTTCGTCGTTCATCGTGGTGTCGGCATCCCAAGCTTCCGGGATCAGCATTGCCATGACATGCGGCAGTTCGCGTCCTGCCATACGAAGCAGTTGCACGGCGTTGTCCAGCGCTGCCGAATCGCTTCCGTGCGGCGTGATTACCGGGAACAGGCGCTTGATGTCATCGGGACGGCTTGCCAGCAGCGGCGACTGCATGACGGCTTGTCGGGCATACATCCAGTTGGAGTTGCCACGTACCGTGTTGATCTCGCCGTTGTGGCAGACCATACGAAACGGGTGTGCCAGTTGCCAGGTCGGAAAGGTGTTGGTTGAAAAGCGCTGATGCACCAGGGCGAGCGTGCTGGCCGCGTCGGGATCGGCGAGGTCGGTGTAGAACTTCGCGATCTGTGGGGCCAGCAGAAGACCCTTGTAAACGATGGTTCGCGAAGAGAGTGACGGGATATAGAAGAAGCTCTTGTCGCGCACATCCGGAGATGCGGCGACTTCGTTCTCGACACGCTTCAGCACGATGTACAGGCGGCGGTCGAAATCTTCCCGATCCATGCCAGGAGCGCATCGCAGGAAGATCTGCTCGATGTAGGGCTGGCTTGCGCGGGCGACCCGGCCGACAGCATCGCGGTTCAGGGGAGTATCCCGCCAGCCAAGTAAGGCAAGGCCTTCTTCGCTGGCAACACGCTCAAAGATCCCTTCGCAGATCAGCCGCTGCGTGGGCTCGACAGGAAGGAACACCATGCCTACCGCGTACTCGCCGGCAGGGGGAAGCGTGAAGCCAAGCAGGGCTGTTTCGCGACGGAAGAACCGGTCGGGAATCTGGATCAGGATACCGGCACCGTCACCGGTTTCCGGATCGCATCCACAGGCTCCGCGATGCGTCAGATTGACGAGGATCTGCAGGCCTTTGGTGATAATTTCGTGAGATGCGTCGCCATTGATGTTGACGACAAAACCCAGACCACAGGCGTCATGCTCGTTGGCGGGATTATAGAGACCCTGGGCAACAGGCAGGCTATTGCCAGAAACTTCGTAGTTCATAGCGTCCCTCCGGGGAAGGCTGACTGTCATTTGCTGACAACTGGGGGATGACGGCTTCGGAGGGCGCTGGTAGGCTCGCCGTTTTCCCTTGCAGCTGGTGTGAATCCTGCTGATATCCAGGTTGGGGGGACCGGTGGCTCACCCTGGTAGAGGTGCCCGGGCACGACTGGATTTTCGGAGTATAGCACCCATTTGGGTATTAAGGGAAGCTAAAGATGCTGGGGCGCTAAGTTAAGCTGAGGTTTACTTGTAATGGGTGTGCCATCTCCATGCATGCCGAAAGCCGCTTCGCGAGTTGGTACAATTTTCACGTTCACCTGATGGGAAGCTGGTACACGGTTCTACAGGGCGACTGCCTTTCCAGCATCGCCAGGCGACATGGTTTGACCAGCTGGAGACGTATCTACGATGCTGCGGAGAATGCGGCGTTCCGGAGAAGGCGTCCCAACCCGAATGTGATTGAGCCCGGTGATGTTCTGTTTGTCCCTGAGAGAGAACTGAAAGACCGGCAGGCTTCGACCGATAAACTGCATCATTATGTTGCGCGGCCCGACCGCACCGTACTTCGCATCCTGCTGGCCGATGATGATGGCCACCCGTATTCGGAATGCACGTATGAGCTGGCTTTTGGGGAAACCCGACTGTTCGGGTCGGCGGCGGATGGCGTGATTGAACACGTGATTGAACAGAGGATCGACCCTCTTCCCGAGAGTGCCCGCCTGACGGTCTGGTGGGAGCAGTCGCCCCGGCGACGGTGTACGTGGAACCTGCTGATCGGCCATTTGGACCCGGTGGAAACGGTCAGTGGCATCCAGGCACGTTTGAATAATCTGGGTTTCGATTCCGGACCGGTGGACGGCATCACCGGACCGATTACTCGTGGAGCCGTTCGGGCTTTTCAAACTAAACAGGATCTGGTTGTGGATGGTATTGCTGGTCCTGTGACGAAAGCGCGATTGAAGCAGGTGTACGGATGCTAGAAGAACCGGCCCAGAATCAAGATACGGCGGCGACTCAGGGGAGTGCTCCCGGCGAAGAACTTAGTGGCCCGGTTCGGGAAGCGAGGGTTGCCCGAACGCGCTCGGGAACAGATCACCATAACACGCTGACTCCGGTGTGGGAGTTTCCTTTCTCGGTGTAGACCGCAGGACATCGCATGCCCGATACAGTCTTACGAACCGAACAAATCTGGCACGCCGGCAGGAGCGAAGCCTTTGCCATCTACGACTGCGGAGTGGCTCTGGATCCCCGGCAATATCAGCAGAATGGCAACGTTCCGGCGCGCAGGCAGAAGAACCAGATCGTCCTGCATTACACGGCCGGCAATGGTCCTGGGGCGGGTACGGTCCGCTGGTGGAATACGATCGCGCCGCTGGACTCGGCGACTTTCTATTGTCCGCTACATTTGTCCGACCATGAATACTCCAGCCCAAATGAAGGTGTCTGTCCCAACGGACATGGGCAGCTGAAGCATCTGGCGAATCGTGCCAGCGCGCACTATGTGGTGGAACGTGCCGCGCACCGCTCCGCTCCGACGCAAACCTACGCAGATGTCGTGGAGGTTGTCGCGTCGGATACCGTCACGTGGCATGGCGAAATGGTGAACGAAAACTCGATCGGTATCGAGCACGCCAATGCTGGCTGGGACTGGAGCGTTGCCGGTCAGGAAACGTTCGTGGCCGGTGGTGTCGGGGCCGCGCGGCGCCCGGTTGACCAGA
>JACMLA010000294.1 GCA_014379815.1 Bryobacteraceae bacterium
ACCAACCGCCAGGATCCAAACCGCTTCTTTGATTTCTTTTCCCACCAGCCCGAATCCACGCACATGCTGACGATTCTGTTTTCCGATCTCGGCATTCCCGCCAACTACCGCGAGATGGATGGTTCCGGCGTGCTTCGGCCATGCAGGGGCGACCTACCTCGCAATGAGTGAGAAGGATCGCAGCCACCTGATCGAGAATCTCGCGGGTGACCTGAAGCAGGTAACCCACCGCGTGACGCGGAACAGAATTCTCAGCCACTTCTACCAGGCCAATACCGAGTACGGCACCCGGCTTGCCGCAGCTATGGGAGTTCCCCTCGCTGAAGTGCAGATGGCTGCGAAGCAATAGCTGTAACTAAGGAGGAGAGGACGATGTTCAGGATGACCCGTATTTGCTGGATTCTTGCCTTGTCTTTCAGCGCACGGGCCGCCGAACCGGACCTGTTCGAAGCCGCCCGGAACAACGACACCGGGGTTCTGAAAAAGTATCTGGAGGCCAAAGGCGATCCAAACCGGCGCGATCCGAAGGGTCATCCTCTCCTCACTCTTGCCTCTTACAACGGCTCCTTGGAGGCCGTCGATCTTTTGTTGAAGCAAGGTGCGGAACCCGATGTTCAGGACGGTATGGGAACGCCACTCATGGCCGCCAGCTTCAGAGGCTATCTGGCAATCGCCAAAAGGCTTCTGGCCGCCGGAGCTCAGGTGAACTAAAGGAATGGCATCGGCGCTACGGCTTTGTTGTTTGCGTCCATGTCGGGACGTTTTGAAGTGGTCCGGGAGTTAATGAAACATCGCGCGAACGTAGACGCGCAGGACGAAAAGGTCTAACCGCCCGCCAGCTAGCCGAGCAACAAGGCAACGACGATATGGTCAAGACACTGTCAAAGGGCCGCAGTCGCTGATCTAGTAGGCAGCGACCGCCTTCGGGTGAAGCCCAGCCCAACGTCCCTCAGCATCCAGACGGTCTTTGAAAGAATAGAGATTCTTAACTCCGAGCTTCGCCGCCAGTGTTGCCACTCTCCGCAGCCTCCGATAGCGTTCCTCGCGCGGAGGGTCCGCCGCGACGACGTCCCATACCGTAAACTTAATCGCTTTCTGAATGTCCTCATCGTAAACTTGCACCGGTTTCCAGCGATCCGAGGCCACCTGGCCTGTAGGGAAATACGTGAACGGATGTGCCTCGACCTCGTAGATAGATTCCTGATTTCCTTCGATAAAGGTAAGCGTTTCCTGAAATGACTTTTCCGTCTCACCCGGAAAGCCGACGATCCAGTACGTAGTTGTTCGAATTCCCGCATTGGCAAGAGAGTTCAGAGCACGGGAGATTGTGGTCGGCCCGGTACGCTTGTCAATCATCTCGAGTACGTCCGCCGCTCCGCTTTCGATACCCAGTCGAACGCGGTAGCATCCTGAGGAAGCCCAGCGAGCGGTACGTTCAGGGTCGGTAGGCAGTGGATCGGCCCGCAGATAGCCATCGAACATCAACTTGTGATTGCTCTTAAGCAACTCAGTCGAGAGGGACTCGATATAAGGATTCATGAGAGAGTCGCCCATGAAGAACTTGGTGTTTCCGTGCGAGGCTGCGAGTGTACCCATTTGGCCGGCCACCATACCTGATGTCTTCTTGCGGTACTTACCCCACTGAATCGTCTCTGAACAAAATGCGCACTGAAACGGGCAGCTGCGCCCTCCCTCCAGCGTCAGGTGGAAATAGCGATCGGTATTGAAGTCGCTGAAGTCCGGAATTGCCGAGTCCTGAAGCGGCAGGGTATCGCCGTTCACGTCATCCATCGAAATGTGTTTTCGGTCACGGAACTGGCCGTCGACCAGCATCGATAAAATCAGTTCCCCCTCGCCGACCACAATCTGATCGACAAACGGATACTCCTCCACTAGCGTTTTGAAGTTCTGTGACTTGGGTGCGAGATCGTCGGCAAAGACACCACCGCCAATCAGCGTTCGGATTGCAGGATTCGAGCGCTTCGCAGCACGCAGCGTAAACAGCGATAGCGCAAGCGACGTGCTGAAAGTGCTGCAACCAACCAGCGAAAACTCGCGGAAATCATAGCCGTTGAGCAAAGTCTCTGCATGGGCAAACACCTTGCAGGCGATATCGCAAAGCCTCGCTGAGACGGCCTCAGTGCAATCTATGCCGTAGTAGGGAGTGATCCTGCGGACGAACTTTTGTGCCTTCTCAGGTGATGCGCCATTCAGAACAGCCAGGAGATGGGCATTGCGGATCGCCCATAAACGGGATTGCCCCTCGATAACGATGTTCTTGTCCAGCGTCTCCAGTGCACGCATGTACTGCAGGTGCAAAGACCAGAAGGTTGGGTCAACGTTGAAATCGATGCACTGGACCGAGTGTCCTTCACGTTCCAGATGTGCCTTAAGAAGCGAAATCCCAAGAGGCGGAGCGAGGGGAACAAAATAAGGCGCCATGATCAGGCAGATCCTACTCATACGGTCCTCCTGCCGCCCGGAAATTGTCGGCCCATCGAGAGCTGGCACCTTCAGGCGAACGTTGATTTTAGGGCTGGCGACCATGGTGCACCCAAGTAGCCATTCGACTCCTGGAGAGACAGGCGGGCGAGCGGCAAGAATTGCCAGGACGATCAGGTCCCAATTCTGGATCAGGGAATCCGGTGATTGGGTTCGACTGTGGACCTCGGACCTTTACTAGCAGGACCTCGGTGTCAGCGTCGGGGAACCGTAATGTGAACTTCTGTCCCGGCGCCCAAAGAGCTGATGACCTCGAGCTTTGCGCCAATACTGCTGCTTCGCTCCGTCACGCCCTGAAGACCCCATTTGTCTTTAGCTTTTTCAGCTGCATTAAAACCGATACCGTCGTCTTTCACGCACACGTGAAGTCCGGATGAATTGCGCTTCAAGTCGACGCGTATCGATTTGGGGGACGCGTGTCGAACCGCATTATGGATCGCTTCCCGGACAGCCAGATACAGCACGGATTCCACCTCACGCTCCATCTTGTCCACTTCGCCTTCCACCTGAACTTCGAACTGAATCTGCCTGTCTTCCCTGAGTTGTGTAACCACCTTCTGGATGGCACCTACAAAGCCGCTGTCCAACGCAGTGAGTCGCAGGTACGATATCGTCTGTCTCGCTTCCAGCAAAGCCCTGTCCGATTGTTCGATCGCTCTCGACAAAGCAAGTTTGCTCCGTTCCGGGGAAGATTCGAAGAGCCTTGAAGCCGCTTCAAGCTGAAAGCCAACGCCCGAGAATCCCTGCAGAACGGTATCGTGCAAGTCACGGGCGACCCGGATGCGTTCCTGCAGGATCCAATCGGAGCGGTCGCGAATCTGGTTCCTGCGAACTACATGCAAAGCCAGACAACTAATGACTGCCAGTCCTGCACCAAGGGGTAAGTACCACGAAAGAATGTAGGCGATCCGGGAATGGGACAGGTGCTGTCGTAACCTTGGCGTGGTGTCCGCATATGCATTTGGACCGAAGCTCAGAATATAAAGACAAATCACCACGAGTCGGGCAATCATTAATGGTTTTTGACATCCATTTGAAACCCGGATCATTTTTATTCCGCAACGACGCAACGAAATCATGAAAGATCCTGCCTCTTGCCCGACATATAAAAATGCCGACCTATCAGAAAGTGGTATCACAGAATATCAGAATTGATGATATGCAAGACAACAATGTGGGAGCACTCTATTAGCCATGGGTTTCTGCTATCGAATCAGGGGAACAGAAGTTCAGGTAGTACTTCCTCAACGGGATTTCCCAACAGGGGTGTAGATGGACTCTTCTGCAAGCAAGGATTTTTGCCTCAGCCGGGCTCTGAGTCTGCTGGTTCCAGGCGTGTCTGTAAGCAAAACCATGGTGGAGAATCTCGCTGCCTCCTTCGAGGGGGCTGCTGAAGGTTTGGGTGCAGGGAAAAGCGCTCTGTTTCTCCTTAAGAGAACGCTGGCCAGCATCCGCCCCGTCGGGATTTCCAGCGTGGGATATACGCCTCAGCAGGTAAAAGCAGCCGCAACAGGGCGGATCTCAGACGGAACCGGGCTATCTTACGCCTGGGATGTACTGACTGGTTTCGAACGGAATCGGCAGCCGGCGCAGCTTCATCAGAATTCCAGAGTTCTCTGTGTTGCTGTCTCGAACCCGGTGCTTGATTCCATCGCAGCAATCGCGATTTTTGGGCGCGACGAGTCTCAGCCTGCCTTCGACGAACAGGAGCGGATGTGGGCTGACCTGTATGCCCTTGCCGCTGGTCACGCAATCGCGCGCGGCATTGAGGGTACCGTCGAGGTCTGCACCGAGCCGTTTGAAGTAGAGGAAATCACGCACGCGCCAAAACTAATTGGCGAGTCGCTGTGGAGCCAGAACTTACGCCGCGAGCTTCATCAAATCTACATTCCATCCTGTGGTGTCCGCGATCCCGATCCGATCCTGATTCTTGGGGATAAAGGTACGGGGAAGGATCTTATAGCGCGATACATCAACGCATACAGCGCCCGGCGCAATAAGCCGTTCATCGCGGTCAACTGTGCGGAAATCACCGATGAGCTGGCTTCGTCGCGCTTCTTTGGGCACCGCAAAGGGTCGTTTACCGGATCGGTTGGCAACGAGCCCGGCTTCTTTCGCGCTGCTCATGGCGGCGTCCTGTTCCTCGACGAGATTGCGGAACTGTCATTGCGCGCCCAAGGCACGTTGCTGCGGGTTCTGGAGAATCGGACGATCGTGCCGCTCGGTGAGACAAAAGAATCCCGCGTTGACGTGCAGGTGATCCTTGCGACCAATCGCGATCCCGCCCGTGCGGTAGCGGAAGGCATCCTCAGGGCGGATCTCTGCGATCGTTTCCAGATACAGGCAATCTACTTGCAGCCATTGCGGGAAAGACCCTCGGATATTCCTCTCCTCGTGAATCATTTCGTCGCTTATCACGAGGAACGGATGGGCAAGAAAGTGATGGGTATCGACCCCGAGGCTCTCAAGGCAATGGTCGGGTACTCCTGGCCCGGAAACATACGCGAACTAGGGCGCGTTTGTTCGTTGCTGGTAGCCCATGCCACACCGAATTCCTCCATCGGTTTGAACCTGCTTTCACGCCAGCTGCCCGGCGTCGTCAATTCCGAGTGGAACCCTAAAGCCGGCGCACTGCTCCTTGGAAATATCTCGATGCGCGATGGACTACGCATCTTTGAAAGGGAAATGATTCTGTCGCGCTTGCGCCAGTTCAACTGGGATATCCGCGCCACCCGCAAAAGCCTTGGGTTGCCGAAGACCACATTTCACCGGCATCTTAGGGAATTGAAGCTAACCTCGGTAATGAGTGGCCCGCCGCGTCCTAAGGAACTGCCCGGCCGTGAGGATCAAGTACTGTCCAGGCAGGCAGTGTGAGTACATCGGCTCCGGTGTGGATGCCGGTGGCCGCCGGCTCCTCACCCTCTGGTAACCCGCAACGTCGCTTGAGCGAGTGGAGTGCCTGGGCGATCCTGAAGCGTCGCCAGGGCACCCTGCTTCTTGGTCTAAGCTTGATTCTGGTGAACCGGGCGTCTACTCTGGTGGTCCCCCTGGCGACAAAGTTCCTGCTGGACGACGTCATCGGAAAATCAAACGCCGCGCTGCTTCTACCCCTGACATTTGCAGTCCTTGGCGCCTACCTGATTCAAGCGGTTAGCAATTTCGCAGTCGTCCGGGTCGTCTCAAAATCGGCCCTCTTCCTGATCAGCGAGATGCGTTGCAAAGTACAGGAACACATCGGGAGGCTCCCTCTGGCGTTCCATGATTCGCAAAAGGTTGGGGAACTGGTCTCCCGCGTCATGAACGACGTGGAAGGTTTGCGAAATCTGGTTGGGGCGGGTTTGGTAGACTTTTTCGGCGGCATCGTGTCAGCAACGCTGGCGATCTGCGTGATGTTCGTGATCAGTCCAACGCTTACTCTGGTGACACTGGGCGCTATGGCGCTCTTTGCCCTGTTCATTAGGTCCGTACTTGGGCGCATGCGGCCTCTGTTTCACCAAAGGTCCGAACTGAACGCCCAGGTAACCGGCAGGTTGACCGAATCGCTCGGTGGCATACGAGTCGTCAAGGGCTACAACGGCGAAGACAGGGAAAGCAAAACGTTTGCAGCGGGTGCAGCAAAACTGGTAGAGAACGCCCTCGCCACGCTTCATCTAAGCTCGAACACTAGCTTCTGGACGACGGCATTAACTGGGCTCACCGGTGCAGTAGTCACCTACCTCGGTGGGCAAAAAATCTTGACAGGCGAACTGCAAACAGGTGAGTTCATCATGTTCATGATTCTGCTCACCTACATGACTGGGCCGGTCCTGCAAGTGGTCAATATCGCAACCCAGCTAAGCGAGTCTCTCGCGGGAATCGCACGAAGTCGTCAGATTCTTTCTCTGGTTCTGGACGGCGAAGATCCTCAAAGAATCCACACACTGAAGAACACCAGGGGTGACCTCCGTTTTGAAGACGTGGAATTCGCCTACCAAAGTGGCACCACCGTCCTCCACAAGATCAATTTTGTTGCTCGTCCCGGGACCGTGACCGCGTTCGTCGGGCCTTCCGGCTCTGGCAAGTCGACAATCATCGGACTGGCGGCAGGCTTCTATCAGCCGACCCACGGCCGTGTCCTGATAGATGGTCTCGACCTGAAATCACTTGAGCTTTCCTCCTACCGTTCCCAGCTGGGACTAGTGCTGCAGGAGCCATTCCTGTTCGATGGAACCATCCGCGACAATGTGATGTTCTCGCGACCCGCGGCTACCGAATCGGACTTCCGTGAAGCGTGCCGGATGGCCAGGCTCGAGCAAGTCGCGCAACAGTTTGCCAACGGGCATGACACCGTCGTAGGCGAACGCGGGGTGCGTTTATCGGGCGGACAGCGTCAGCGCATCTCGATCGCGAGAGCCATGCTGGCTAACCCGCAAATCCTCATTCTCGACGAAGCGACTTCCAACCTCGATTCCGAATCGGAAGCAGCCATTCAGGAAGCAATCGTTCACCTCATGAAAGGCCGAACGACACTGGTGATTGCACACCGGCTGTCCACGATCAGACGAGCGGATCAGATTCTCTACGTAGAGGATGGAAGGATCGTGGAACGGGGTACGCACGAAGCCCTCCTCATGGCGCGGGGCAAGTATCACGCGCTCTATCGAAGGCAGCATGACCTCGAATCGAATCTCATGTTGGCGCCGGGAGAGAACGCCAACCCTGAGCCAGTACCTGACGTGCCTGCAGTATTAAGGACCAGGCCCGCTCCTACCGTTCTGGAAGAGACACTCTCCGGCCTCAAGTAGAAAAGGGCTGCCCTCAGAGAGTGATTAGGCCGCGTTTCAGCGCGACCGTAACGGCCTCGGTACGGTCGTTCACGTCAAGCTTCTTCAGGATGTGTTTGACGTGGGCCGCGACAGTCGCATCGGACACATCCAGCTCAAAAGCAATCTCTTTATTGCGCCTCCCAAGGGCAACTCTTTTAAGCACCTCGAGTTCTCGGCCAGTTAGCTGAATCCTTGGCAGGTGCTCGGCCAGGCGCAGACCTACCTGAGCAGGAATGTACTGGTTTCCCGCATTTACTGCACGAATGGCCCGTACCAGTTCCGCGCGGGCGGTTTCCTTGAACAGGTATGCCCGTACTCCAGCATCCAGCGCTCTGTAGATTTCCGCATCACCCCCTAAGCTGGTCAGCACGACGATGAATGTGTCTGGGGATTGCGCGCAAATGTCAGCAATAGCCTCTGATCCCGGTCGGTCCGGAAGCATCAGGTCCATCACGACAATCTTAGGTCTGAGGCTTTGGAACCGTGCTATTGCTTCGGCGGCCGTTCCCGCTTCGCCAACAACGTCGATGTCAGGTTCAGCCGACAGCATCGCCTGCAAGCCTTCCCGCACAACCGGATGGTCATCGACGATCATTACCCGAATTGGCAAAGCCGGCTGCATACTGTGAGTCTCCTTTCCTTTTCGGGGTAGCCTACCACGTCAGGATGAATTCTCAATGTCGACCAGCGTACTAAAGAACCAAACATGGGACGGCGGAGGCAAAGCCAAAGGCCAGCAGCGGGCCAAAATCGTCTACAATTCGTCGAAACTCTTAGATAAACGCCGAAATACAATGACGGCAGGCGGTTTGCACCGGTGTCCACGACCATTTCCATGCAAGCTCTTCCGGGGATCGAGTCCAGCCAGCCCGAGCCTGTCACCTCATTCGCCGACTATCCATTGTCCCTTGGGCAGCGGGATGTCTGGATGCAGTCGCAGCTCTACCCCAACGGCGATGTTTCAAAGCTGTCACTCATGTTCAGCATCTGGGGACCTCTGGAAATTCCGCTCTTTCGTCAGGCGCTGCAATCGCTGGTAGACCGCCACGAAATTTTGAGGACCGTGTTTCCGGGAATCCCGAACGGAGAGCCAGTCCAGAGAGTTCTGCAAAACTGCCTGATTGACTGCCCCCTGCTGGATTGCTCAGCCGTCTCTGGTGCGACCGATCAGGAAGATCGCGCCATCAAAATTGAGACGGCTAAGCAGCACGCGAACCAGCAGCAGACCCCAGCGTTCGATCTGGCCAACGGGCCAGTCTTGAGAGCCAGGCTGCTGTACTTCAAACCGGAATGGCACTGTCTTGTTCTATCGTTTCATCGTCTCGTCCTCGACGGACTCCATGGCGCCCAGTTGATGAATGAGCTTGGACAGACATACCGGCGTTTGAAGAGGCAAGAAGATCCGCTCGCCCCGCCCGCTGTCCAATACGGGGAATTTTCCCGCCTTCAGCAGGAGCGGCTGCAGGGTGGCCAGATGGAAACGAACCGACAGTTCTGGCTTCAGCGTCTCCGCGAGCCTCTTCCCGAAACGGCTTTGCCGGTTGACTTCGACGCGCCCCCGCAAAGAACCTCGGAAACAGCTCTGCACACTCACAATCTGCCGGTCGAACTTACCTCCGAGCTAAGGCTCTTACAAAAGCGCTATCGGGCGACGGCAATTCAGATCGCTACAGCTGCCTTCGCAGTGCTGTTGCAGCGCACCACCGGAGAGAACGAGTTCCTGATTGCCGTTCCCTGTTCCACCCGACCGAGAGGCATGGGAGGAACAATCGGCTTCTTCTCAGGTATCCTGCCCCTTGGCATCCGCGTACCTCAAGGCATCTCCGCAAGCGCCCTGATCGAAGCCGTCTCACGGCAGTTCAGGGAAGCAATGGACCACCGCGAGTTCTCGTGGACCGAGGCACTCAACAGTCTGCGAAACCGGCGCGGGCGCAACCGGTCCCTGCTACCTGTAAGCGTCTCCCAGATAGGTATCGTGGCCCGCAAGGGAGCGGGCGAGCCCGGAGATTTGACGATGGTCGGGATCGGCGGGTACGGGTCTGCCAGCAGCCATGAACTATCCGTGATCGTTCAGGAACAGAGCCGATTGTCTCTCCGATTCTCCTACGCGAAAGATCTCTTCGATCCCGCGACCGTCGAGAACTGGGGACGGTACATGGAGACCATTCTCAAGGGCTTTGTCCATTTTCCTGACACCGCCGTCGACCAGCTCCCTCTGGTGGAGAGCGGTTCGCCGAACGAGAAACCGGCAACGCCGAAATCAGCCGATGAGCCAGCGCTCCTTGATTTGTTCCTGTCGCAGGTGCAACGGCATCCGGACGCCGTTGCCGTCACTTGCGGGTCCGATCAGTTGACCTACGCAGCACTGAATCGATCTGCAAACCGATACGCACACTGGCTGGCTTCTCGAGGTCTGGGCACTTGCGCCCTCCTGCTCATAGAGGTCGAGAATTCCTGCCGGATGATTGGGGCAATCTTAGGCGCGGTAAAAGCAGGTGTCTGTTACGCACTGGTGCGCAGAGGCAGTAATCATACTGCGGAAGGAATACGGCTCGACCCTCATATCGTCTCGCAGGAAGCCTCGAATATGCCAGACCACGAGCCTCGGAAGCGAGTTAGGGGCCCCATGTTCGCGGATATTTCAGGCTCCTTCAACGAAAGTCTCCACACAACGGGAGAACAGGGCGCCAGCCGTCTGGTTCAGGCGGATGCTTGCTGGAAATTGTCATCCGCCGACACCGTACTTCTCACATCGACAACAGGACCATCCGCAGCATTCGGTATGTGGGCCAGTCTGCTTAACGGAGCGCGTCTGGTGCTCGCAGTCGAGCGGGATCTGCTATCTCTAGGTCACATACTGGTCACGCAGAACGTATC
>JACMLA010000033.1 GCA_014379815.1 Bryobacteraceae bacterium
CCAGGCAGCGCTGGTTCCGAATCCGGAGTTGGCAATCCCGGAAAGCTTCGTGACGTCCCGAAACTTGCCTCCGCCTTCGTTATGAAATAGCCGGTCGCCTTCCAGCGCGGTGATGTAAAGATCTTCCCGGCCGTCATTGTCGTAATCCGCTGCAGCCACCCCCATCGCATACATCTCCACGTCTAATCCGCTGCCGACAGTGATATTGGTGAACTTACCGTTGCGAGTATTGCGGTACAGAGCGGGCAATGATTTGCGGCCGCGGGACACCCAGTCTTTGCTGTTCAGCAGCAGGATGTCGGACCAGCCATCGCCATCTGCATCGAAGAATGCGCAGCCGGAACCCATCGTTTCGGGCAGGAACTTCTTCCCCGCCCTGCCGCTGTTATGAGTGAACTGGATTCCAGCCGCAGCCGTAACATCAGAGAACCGAACGGCAGAATTCCCAGAGGTGGTGAGCAGGGCAGCGAGGAAACCTGCGACGGCTCTCGCAACTACCTTCAATGAGATCCCCCGGGCTCGGCGGACCTCATAGCCGCACGAACCGCACGCCCCGGAACAGCGCTACGTATTGGCGAGGGAGCCCGAGCTGGAATTGCGACAGATTCGTGATCGTGAATCATTTGCCGCTCGTTGTTGTCTTCCGGACTCTGCAACCGCTGACGCGCGGTTATGGACTGCGAAGACTCATCTGCTTTGAAGCGCCGGAAGAGCTTTTCCTCGCGCGCGGCCTTGTCGGCCTGTCCCAGTCCCCGATAGCAGAGCATCAGCGTATAGTGGGCTTGCACGTCCTCCGGATCCACCTGAAGCACTTTCTGCAGAGATTCGACCGCTGACGCGTAATCCCTCTTCAAAAACAGGATGCGTCCGATTTGATTCAGGACCACCCGATCGCGAGGATACTTTGCTTCCACCGTACGCAAGGAACGTAGAGCTCCGTCGTAGTCGCCATCTGCTTTTTGCACGGCGGCCTTGAAGAAGTGAATGCGACCTAAGGAACTATCGATGGCTAGCGCCTTTTCGAGAAACGGTTTGGCGCGCTCAACCTCGCCTTCCTGAATTAGCGCTCTGGCTACATTCAGCCAGCCGTCGGCATAACCCGGATCGGCTTCGGTGACGCGGGTAAATGCGTATTCAGCTCCCTTAAGGTCACCTTGCAACAACATGCCAATGCCCCAGTCGTTCCACCGTTCCCGGTCTTGCTTCTTTAGGACAGGGTTCCACACTGGACTCGACTTGTCACCCGACAGAGGCAGCAGCGCCTTCGCCTCGGCCAGTACAACCGTCGGCAAGTCAGGGATTTGCCCCTTAACGCCGCCTGAGACATTCGCGGGGATATTGGCCGGTGAGAATCCAAACTTTCGGCTGTCGTGAGACAAGCTGACAAGTCCGGGTAACTGACCGGGCTCAGGTTCGCCCGCGTACGAGAATTGCGTGTAATAGTGCGAGAACTTCCGGTAATTGAGCTTTGCCTGAAGCGAAACAGGACCTTTCACATCACTTGGGATCTTGACGCGGTAATGTGCAACGTCGGCAGCGCCCGGCGGGATTAGCCGGACGTATAAAACGCTCCGGGTCTGCCAGGCATTCCGCTTGTTGATGGGATTCCCTTCGCCATCCAGCTGGTAGGAGCGGTAGAAATGGGCACCCTGTTCTACGGGTCCCTTGCCGTCATCCTCAGCCCTGCCGCTCCAGTAGATTGTGCGTTGGTCTGCATCTGTGGCGACCAGCTCCAGCCAGATATCAAAGGCATCTACCGTACCGCCCGGGAAAAAGTGTCCGATCTTTTTGGTGCGAACGACTACGTCCACGCGCACCGTAGATCCCGGTTCAAATTTGGTCGCGGTCCGGTCCAGAGGGGCGGAAACATTGCCCACTTCCCGCAAGATTCCCGCTCCCGACTGTTCCGCTTCCTCACCTATTGCAAAAGTGGATGCCAGTTGTGGCCCTTCCGATTTGCGGCGGACCATGGCTGTATCCGCGCCGGTGGACGTTACAGGCGAAGCCGCAAAGATATCCACAGAGATAAATCCCGATTTCAGATTCTTAATCGTTGCGTCCAGCTGCTCTTTGTCACCATTGACTGCGGCCACTGCGGTATTGGCTGCGGCAAAGCGGTGGGAGTGAACTTTGCCATCGCGATTGCCGGGGTCCGTAGAAGGAACCATAGGCATATGGCACCCTCCGCAGGTTTGTGACTCCTTAGGGTAGTAGAAGGAGCGCGCACCCTGCCCTGACACTCCACTGGCCTGCCAGTTGTCGTAATCGTTGAAGCCGCGAATCCAGCGATAGTTGTTTACAGGCACATCCAGATGCACCTTATGACAGGAGGAACAGAACTCGCTGTTATCGAGCCGCATGAACGGCTTCAGAAATGTCTTTCGGTGCGGTTCCGGGTCGGCATAAGTAAGGAAGTTATCCAGTGCCCGGATGTATGGATTCCGGCTCGAGGCAAGACTGTGAAGCGGAGGATACTCGATTGTGAAACCGCCATTGCCTGTTGTACCTTCCACGTGACTTATGGAGTGACAGGATACACATCCGAGACCGTTCTGAGCTTCGGGGGTGTCAATCTGATCTTTTACCGGCTGGTCAAACCGGCCGTTGAAGAATAAAGCATGGTCATGACAGCCGGCACACCATTTGCTGGATTTCGTCCCGGAGACGGACTGCATGTACTCGATAGATTTGCGGTAAAACTGGTTGTTAAACGATGCGAAATGATGCATCGAACTATTCCACTGCTGGTAGATATCTTTATGGCATTCTCCGCATAATTTAGAGTCCATAAAGAAATCGGCTGGAATTTTGCCAGAAGTGTTCGTATTAGCTGCCGATGGCCAGAAAGGAGATTTCGGTCCGGCGCCTTCCTCTTCCATCGAAACCGGAACGACGGCGCTATTTCGGATCCGCTGCCGGGGATCCGGACGCAACTCCTTCCAGCTCCACACTAAAAGCGGGAAAACGACCATTGCCGCCGTCGCAAGCGCAAGTGCGTGTCGATATGCTGCCGCGGGTAAAGCCCGGCGGAGCCATTGCACCGCGGACAATATAAATGCTAAGCCGAGGAGAGCGTGAATCCAAAGAACAGGCCGATGTGGAAACGTGTTGCCGTATTTCGCCAGCCAAAGGCCGGCCAACAAAGCGGCGGCACAGGAGACACGAATAAACCAGTTGCTTCTGCGCATCACCCAGAGAAAGAAGAGTGCCGAAAACGTTCCCAGGACAATGTGAATCAGCACGTTGCCCATGTAGAGAACGGTTGGCTCAGCAAACGCGGTGATGTAGGCGGTGTTAAGGGCGAGAACGATTAGAAGAACAGCAGCAATTTGCACCAGACTCATAGGTGCCCCCGATCAAAGGTACTCCCGCTATTCCATCGCAAGGCGTCGGGAACCGCAATAGTTGGAAGAGGTTAGTTGCTTACGCGGTGACTTGCTGGGAGCGGTTGGTCTGAAATTCTTTCCTGAGCGCCATAACAATCGCGCGGGAAATCTCATCCTGAATTGCGAACGCGTCATTGATGTCGCGCTCGTAAGTCTCAGACCATACGTACAGGCTGTTTGCGGAATCGATCAGCTGGGCAGCAATCCGGAGACGTTCACCCTGCTTCCTGACGCTTCCTTCGAGAGAGTAATCAGCCCGGACCTCTTCCGACCCTGACGCCGTGCGGGCAACAACTCGAAACGCGGGAACCTTGGTGAGCGCACTAATCACATCATCGGTAAGACCGGAACAGAAGTAGGCGTAAGCAGGGTCGACTCCAAGATTCACGAAGCGACAGATTGCGATGGTTTTTACTCCTACTCGCGATCCAAAATCATCGGCCAGGCCCATGGCTTTCAGCTGCTCCCGGGTGAGAAGCATGGGAACGTAACTGCCTTTTCTAAACTGAATTACGACGCCATCTTCACGACCTTCCGTCTGGTAGTACCGCTCCAGCTTGGACCGAAGCCTGCGCGCTTCCACGCGGACAATAGAATCAATCCGGGGGTCGAAAGTCTCCATTTTGTTGAAAACTTCGACACCAACAAGATACTCTTTCAACGCATTCTGCCGGCCATCGAGACACTGCTCGACGGTAAACCGAAGGAAGCGACCCAGCCGTTTCGAGCGTATAAATGTTGCACTCGAAAGCACCTTCTCTAACTGTGCGATGACTGCATTCCGGGGGACCCCGCCGGTGTTTTTGTCTTGCATTGCGTCGGACGTCAGTCGGCTTGGGGTGTTCGGTTCAGTTATCGCTGTTGTCACGGTTTGTTCTCCCTCCA
Source organism: Bryobacteraceae bacterium (assembly GCA_014379815.1). The sequence continues at coordinate 4,272 of JACMLA010000033.1, forward strand.
TTGAAGCTCAGGCTACGGTAAGTGTTTCGACCATTCCATCATCTAACGGTAAGGAACGCAAGTATGTTATTCGCCGTTACATTTTGAACACGTTGGTATAAAAACAGGTGAGCAGGAGTCTCCGGGAAGTACATGGCCGTTGAGCCGAGTTTTGAAAGAGTTATCGGGAAATTCGCCTCAATTCCGCGTTGGTTGGAGAACTCATCGCGTGTATACTGCCCAGCGTTGCATGTCCGTTGCCCCAGGACGAACTGGTAGACAGACCGAAGACGATAAGCTTCCTGTGTGTACGCTGATTATTCGTATGACGACCTTTCTGCTGATCCGCCACGGACATACCAGTTGGGTAGGCAAAGCACTTGCCGGTCATCTCCCCGGCGTAGCCCTGAGCGCCTCAGGGCACGAGCAGGCCGAGAATCTGGTTCGTCGCCTTCACGGCACTTCCGTCTCTGCCGTTTACAGCAGTCCCTTACAGAGGACTCTGGAGACAGCTGCACCGCTCGCCCGAAGTATTGGAGTGACGGTGATCCAGCGCCCCAGACTCATTGAAATCAACTTCGGAGACTGGACAGGTCGTACTATCTCCGAGCTTGCAGCCGACGAGGGCTGGAACCGGTTCAACGCACTGCGAAGCATAACCCGCATACCGAACGGAGATCTGATGCTGGACGTTCAGGCCCGGATGGTGGATGAGCTGATGGAACTGCACCAAGCCCATCCGAATCAAACGGTGGCCATTTTTAGTCATCAGGACACAATTAAGGCCGCTCTGGCGCATTTTCTTGGAATCAGCCTTGATAATTTTCTCCGTTTCCAGGTCGATCCTGTTGCGATCAGCACAGTGCAAATAGCTGAAGGGGGCGCCCGGGTCCTGACCCTGAACAGTACTGGGGCGCTCTGAAATTACTTGCGGGCGCTTCGCTTTTTCCCCTCTGAAGCCATATCCGCGGTCTCTTTGGCGATGATCTTATTGAAGTTGCTCTTCTCGCCTTTAGCCGTAGTTTCCTGATACAGCAACGCCAGCCCTTGCTCATCGAACTTCTGGAAGAAGTCTTCCCAGCTAATTTCTTCCAGCGAGTCGGCTCCGCTGTATCCCGGAAAATCCAGGCGTAGTAAGCCGGAGTCACCCTTATCTCCAGTTCCACTCACACAAGCCGGATGCGCGCCACGGTCCTCTGCCCACGTCCGGATTTCATCATGATTTGTAGTGACACTACTCCCGGCCTTGCTGCCTGAAGTCTTACTGTCACCAGAGCCTGTCTGCTTCGAAGCTCCTGCCTTTTTCCCGCGAACAGGAGCTTCTTTCGCAGCAGCGACCGAAGTGCCCTTAGCGGCTACTTTTTTTTTAGCCGGCGTATTGCGGCCAGCGGAGTTCGCTATTGCCGCTTCCTCGTCAACCCCTGCTTCGCTCTCGCCTTCTTCCCGCACCATTTCGCGGTACACGGAGATGGCAACTTTGGTGAGGAGCTTGTCGGTGAGCTCTTCTTCCTTCAACGTCTCCTGCAAAAGATTCGCCGCCTCTTTCTGGCCCGCGGCTTTCGCCATTGCCCGAGCTGTACCGTAAGCAGAGATCTCGTAATGTTCGATCTTCTGACCCGAGGCGATGAGAATTGCATCGAGCTCGTGACCCTTTTGGTGCTCGCTTACATGCTGCAGAGTCTCTTCCACCAGACCTTGCATTGCGCGGCATGGCTTTGCCTTCGCGCGCGCGCCAAGAATTTCGAACACCTGCTCGAGACGGGCAATCTGGCCCTTCGTGACTTCGAGATGCTCAGTGAACGCTTGCTTCAACTCCATTGAAGTAGCAGTTTTGATCATCTTCGGTAAAGACTTTGCGGCCTGCCGCTCGGCATCGTATATATCGCGCAGGCTGTCTGTCAGCATTTCCTGAATTGTTGCCATTCTCCCCTTACCTTCCTTGTGCAAACGCTAACTCCAGGTGGATTCGTCGCCGTGTGACGCGAAACATTTGGATCAGCTTTCGTGTATGGACGAATGGATAGGTACAAGTGTTTCGAAGAGAGGCACTTAAGTACGTGCGCTTATCGGAACGGCAAAGTTCTTACGGTGAGGCTGGACGTGGGCGCACTGAATTACGCTACGTGAGAGTGCACCTGCGACGCGATGGCACGTCCCCAGTAGCCCTCGAAGAGACCTTGCATAGCTTCAGCGAAACCCGGGTGATCGAACACAAGTGCAGTCCACGATGGTTTGGTGATCACTGGATCGAGGAGCGCCACCATGCCTTGCCTTCCGTCAAACACGGCTAGCTTCATCGGCAAACTGGAACTGCTCATCACCTCAACTCCGGAGCTTCGATACTCGGCCAGACGCGACTGGTGAACCTCATCCATCATCCCCGACTCATAAAGCAAACGGCACGTAACACCCCGCGATCGCGCCTGTTTTACGAGTTGCTCATCGAGCGGATCGACCGCGTACGGAGGTCTTGAGAACTCGAAGTACTCAGTTCTGACTTCGGACAGCATTCGGCGGTATTGCGCAGCGATCTGAGCCGGTTCGCTGACGATTCGCAAATAGTCCAGTGTGCCCCGACCGCCCTGCCCTTCTGAATACGCCCTCTTCAAGTCGTCTACCAGACCGGAAGCGTATCGGGCCTGTTCTTCCAGTTCATGCTGCACTGCTTCGCCGCGTCGTGCCAGATACGCAGGGATAGCGAGGGTAGGCTCGACAGCGGAGAACAACTTTGTTTTTTCCTGAACGACCTGCGCAAAACCTTTCTCGATGAGGCTGTCGAGCACCTCATAGATTTTCTGGCGGGGAACGTGAGACCGTGCTGCAAGCTCCAGCGCTTTGAATCGGGGGTGTCCCACAAGCACCAGATAGGAACGGGCCTCGTATGCATTCAGTCCAATCTGTTGCAGCCTTCGCCAGAAACGCTGAAAATCAATCTCGGGCAGTTCCTTGTTCATCGGTACGTGCATAACCTATCACACGGCTTGCGATGCTGCAGCGACGCCGCAAGGGTCGTGGGTGCAGCGGAAACGTGGGAAGGTTTGACGGCGTCCTGTTACAATCGCCACTACGCGAAGGGCGTCAGGGAACGCAAGGGAGGCAGTGCTGATTGTATGGCCGCCAGTGATTCACTTCCACGCACGCTCGGAGAGCTTCGACAGAGTCGCTTTTCCGAAGACCGGCTTGCGAACAGAACTGTAAAAGAAGAAGTCCGCGAAAATCTGCTTTGTCGTTTGCAGCGGAACGAACCGCTCTTTCCTGGCATCGTTGGCTACGAAGAGACCGTCGCTCCTCAAGTTGTCAACGCCCTCTTATCCCGCCACAATTTCATCCTTCTTGGGTTGCGCGGCCAGGCAAAGACCCGCTTGATTCGCATGCTGATTACTTTGCTCGATGAGTACCTCCCTTTTGTGGAGGGATCTGAAATTCACGATGACCCCTACCACCCGATCAGCAAGTTTGCCCGGAATCTGGTAGCCGAGCTGGGCGACAAAACCCCCATCGGGTATGTCGGCCGTGAGCAGAGATACGTCGAGAAGCTAGCTACGCCCGATGTGACGATTGCTGACATGATCGGCGATATCGATCCCATCAAAGCAGCGAGAACAGGGCAGAACATTGCGGACGAACTGACCATTCACTATGGCCTGTTACCGCGCGCCAATCGGGGAATTTTCGCTGTAAACGAACTCCCGGACCTTGCAGGAAAGATTCAGGTAGGTCTGTTCAACATCATGCAGGAAGGTGACGTCCAGATTAAGGGCTACCCTGTTCG
>JACMLA010000295.1 GCA_014379815.1 Bryobacteraceae bacterium
CAGCCCTGGCAGCCTTCTGCATCGGTGACGAACGGTGTCGCGGATAACCCGGGTAGCGGCACTCCTGTTGCCTTCCCGCAGTTCTTCATGACTATCGATCCCAAGTACAAGATCCCTCGTGGGTATAACTGGAACGTAACGTACCAGCGCCAGCTTACCGGCGATACTACCGTGGAACTCGCGTACGTGGGCACAGTGGGCAACTATCTTTCCCGTGAGCGGGATTTGAACCAGCTTCCAACCGGAACAACATTCCGTCCCGAGAATCAGGCAAATCCCGGAGCAAATATCCCGAGAGCTGATGTAAACTTCCTTCGGCCTTTCAAGGGCTTTGCCAACATCCCAATGCTCGAGCACTCCGGCCGCAGCACCTACAACGGACTGCAACTGGAAGTGAATCGCCGCTTTAGCAAAGGTCTCCTTTATGGCTTTGCATACACCTTCTCAAGGACACTAGACAATAACTCCGGTCCGCGTGACGCCTTCTACGATGTCTACAACCAGGGTCTGAACTGGGGTAAGTCGGCCAACGATGTTCGTCACATCGCTGTGGTGAACTTCGTGTGGGAGATTCCTGGTTTCAACAATGCAAATAATCGCATTCTGAAGGGAACTTTAGGCGGCTGGCAGCTCGCAGGTGTCAACCAATGGCAAACTGGAACTCCGGTCACCCTTGGCAATAACGACGATTATCTGGGAATCGGCTCTCCGAACTTCAAGCCATGGAACATCAATGGAGACATTGGCTTGCCGAAGGAGTTCGCCAACGTCAACGCCGCAGGCAACTACACCGGAGTGACGCAGCAGTATTTTTCGCGCACTACTGACGGTGGGCAGCCCATTGCCACAAGACCGGCAGATGGCACTCTGCCAAATCAGAACCGGAACTCGGTCAGCTTTAACGCACCGGGTTTTCAGAACTGGAACATTGCTCTGTTCAAGACCTTCCGCTTCTATGAGCGCCACGCAGTACAGTTCCGCGCAGAGGGCTTCAACTGGATCAATCACCCAAATTGGGGCGGTGCGAACGGTGGAGGTCTTGAGATCAATCCGACTCAAGCCACATTCGGAATGGTCACCAACAAGGGCAGCGAACGCAACATCCAGCTGTCGCTCAAGTACACGTTCTAGCAAGAGCGGCAACGCTGGTTAAATACTGCCCCGGACGGCTTCGGCCATCCGGGGCTTTTTTCTTTACAGCTTTGCCCGCAGATTCCTCACCAGTTTTCTGGCGCCTGCGATTCCACCCGCCCTCTGGATACCTGGCACCATGCAGCCCTCCCGAAGCACGTCTTCTTCGATCTTCAGCACGTCTATGTCGGCAACCACGGACAAGTTCCCGGGTGTGACGGCTGCCGCAAACAAGACCCACAAGGCAGCGCGTCCCAGGCCGATGAGCTCTGGCGAGACGGAGTTCTGGCTACGGACCCAGGAGATTGCCGTAACAATGTCCTGAATGCGATTGGCATCATCGGTCTGGTTATAGGACAGGTACCACCGTCCGCCTTTCTCACGAGGTACTGCGGCCAGACCCGTTTGAAAGACATCCAGCGCCAGAATCGGGCGATCCGCATCGCACAGGCGTTTGTATTCCGGTGTAGCAGCGGCGGCTTGCGAACCGTCCGGATGCACGAGAATTGCTGGAATCCCAGACCCACGGGTCCACTTGGCGGGAATGCGGTCGTGCTTTCCGATACGGTTCAACAACACACGATCTCCAAAGGTGCTGTTGCCAACTGGCCGCGGATTTTCGACCATCAGTGAACTGGCCAGAGCCATCCGCAGCGCAGCCAATGACGCACTCTCGGTCTGGCGCCGGGACACTGCGCGCCACTGTTCGAAGAGCTCGGGGTAGGCAATTGGTCTGACGTTCGCAGGCAGTCCCGCCGGAGGAGCGAGCAACTCTTCGTCGTTGATTTCCGGGATGTCAGGCTCGACCCACTCCAGGCCCTGATCGTTCATCAGGTACTTGCCCAGAAATCGATAGACAGCAGAACGGGTGCGCCGGTCGTAATTATGCTCCGCGTCGAAGTGGGCGTTCGTTACCAGATCGGCTCGGTTGTAGAGCTTATACACGCGCTGAATTGCCGGATACTCGACGCCTGGAGTATTGCGCGTCCAGTCGCCGGTACAGGAAACCAGCAGCATAGGACGGGGAGCCATCATGCTTGCGAACTCGACGTTGTTTGTACCCAACCGGAGGTTCGGTGCTTCTTCGCAAGGGTCTGCCCCCTGGTACGATCCGGAGACCATGTTCACCGGTGCAGAGCAGGTAATCCGACTGTCGACCGCAGTCAACAAGATGGTCTGCGTAGCGCCTCCAGAGGCACCGGTGCATCCTAATCTACGGGGGTCCACATCAGGGCGCGAGAGGACATAATCAGTAACGCGAATGCTATTCCAGAGCTGCAGACCCATCGGATTAAAAGCCCAGAGCTGTTCGCGCCAGCCACTGAAATCATGCGAGATTGTGGACGTGTCGTTGTAGCCGAGCATGTCCCACGCAATGGCTACATAGCCCTGCATAGCGAGATTGATTCCAAGAGCCGGGACGGAATAGGACGGTAGATTCTCAACCCGTCCGCGCTTCCAGTGCCCATGGGGAAGAAGCACACCAGGCCAGCGTTTCGTCGTATCGTTTGGGTGGTATACCGTTGCACCAACCAGCAGACCTGGAAGTGTTTCGATTCTCAGCGACTGGGTACTGTAGCGGTCATGTCTGGTTCTACGGATCGTATAAACCGAGACCGGGTCACGCTGCGGTTCCGGAAGCAGCCCTGCGGACCCAAGGATTTGTCGGCGGAGCCTCGACTTGTGCTGCTCCCACTGCGGGCGGTTGTTCCAGGACTTTAAAGCAAAACGAGTCTTGGGATGAGCCAGCTCCCCGTTGCGGTAATCCGATAGCGCCACAGCCTCGCCCGGAACGGAGATTGCTACGGTCGCAGCGAGCATTGCTCTTCTCGTGATGCCGCTGCCGCTGATCCCTCCCGGGCCGATCATGCTGGCTTTGGCAATTGACCGGGGATGCTGAGAAGCTGCTGCAGCAGGGGAGTAGCTGGGTAGGGGTGACCCTGGTACTGCCGGAATCCTTCGCCGTACGCGTATCCATCCCGCTGTCCCCGTTGTGCGGACCATAGCTGCATGGTGTCCAGATAGTCATCCATGCCGTGATGCTTCTTCAGCCACGCACGCTGGCTTTCGTGACACGCCAGAGATTTCGTTTTCGGTTCCATATACCTGCTTACATCGAATACGAATGCCGGGAGGATTGCGTTTCCTTCCCGATCTTTTCCTTCGTCCGGATCGCAGAAATAGAGATGTGGAATCGCCTTCAGGATTGGGGAGTAGCCACCTGTCCGATAGTTGGGTGCCGGCGCGGCAAAGCAGGCATCCCGGACCAGAGCACTGGTCGCTTCGTGATCACAGTGATAGTCCGAGGGGGCCGCGGTGATGACGATTTCAGGCTGAACCTGCCGGAGGAGTTCGGTAACGCGCCGGCGGGATGGATCATCGTTGAAAATGGCGAGGTCCCCAAAACCCAGGCAGAAATACCTGCTGGCCCCAAGCACGGCTGCTGCCTGGCGGGCTTCGTTCTGCCGGATCTGGGTAATCTCTTCCGGGCTGTGGTCGGCAGTCCCACAATCACCGGCTGTCATCGTGGCGACGGTCACTTTGTGCCCCAGCGATGCCAGGTAATACAGAGTGCCGCCCGCCAGGATCTCGAGGTCGTCGGGATGGGCGTGAATAGCCAGAACATCCTTTGGATAGAATGTGGATTCTTCCATGAAACTCCAAAGCTACACCATCACGCAGGGCCGGGACCGCGC
>JACMLA010000296.1 GCA_014379815.1 Bryobacteraceae bacterium
GGCGACAAACTGGTATCGATCTTCAATTCGTGAAGGAGCTGTCGGAGCCGTGCTTCCGCGACGTCAAGGTCCTGAACACTGGCAGGGCTTTGCGCTTCCACCGGCTTCTGACTTCTGCTGGTTGTGAGCAATGGTACGGTCGGAGTTTCAAATACTCCCGCAGGAACGTCTTCCATGCGCAGCACTTCATAGCTGACTTCACGGATACGGATGTCAACGACACCATCGCCCGAAACAATTTTCAGAGACTGTTCCACAGGATGAAAGTCAGACTCGCGAATGGTGAGTGAGGCGGCGGATAACTGCCCGCTTTCGGCCTCAGTTCGAATCGTGAGGTTGCCGTGAGCCTTGTCCTGGTCAACGCGTTCCGATTTCTTCACAACCGAGTCCCGCCATCGTTGAAACGCCACGGCCGAAAGTGGGTCTGAAGAATCGAGACAACTACGTTTGCAGACGCTGGCAATTTGTACCCGCAGAGCATTTGCTCCGGTCCATCTCTCCGCAAGACGCGCTTGCTTCGGAGCACGCCACAAATCCCATCCAATCTTGCCGCCAGGCCCAGCCGTGATCTCCAGAGTCTGATGCACTACTGCACCCGGGAGGGTGTCCCACGCACGGCGTTGGGCAATACTCGATTTCGCGAGAATCTCGCTTGCCTGAGCGGGCTGCACTCCTGAAGGCAGTACCAGCCACCAGACAGCGAACGCTGCGGCGGCTGCACTCGTCAGCCACGCAGGGCGCAGTCGCGAAAGGAGGGGCGCAGTACGGGAACGCTGCGCGCGAAGTCGCGAGGCGAAGGTTCGCCAGCCGTCAGGAGGCTCCAGTTCTTCGAGAGCGTAATCGCAAACTCCGACAAAGTTCATCACAGCGTCATGGATAGAGTGGGCGCGGCGACTGCAGACCCAGCAAGTCCGAACGTGTCTTTTCGCCCGCCTTGTTTCGGCTGACGACAGTTCTCCGTCCTGCAACCGGATCAACATCTCGTCTGAAAGGTGAGCTTCGCTATCCCGGTCGTTGAACATGAAGCTCCTTTTGCAGCCGCTGGATGGCCCTGCGCAGATGATCGACCACAGTCGTCTCGCCGATGTCGAGAATCAATGCGATCTTGCGATAGCCAAATCCCTCGCGTCGGAGATAGAGACACTGGCGTTGTATTGCCGGTAAATTGCTGACTGCCTCGTCGAGGAGCTTCCATCTCTGGCGATCGATCGCCATCTCTTCCGGATTCTGCGTCTCTGAAGCGAATCGCTCCTCTACTGAATCCGACAGGATCTCGCTTGAGAGCGAACCGGTCTGCTTGGTCTGTTTTCCGTGGTCGAGGGCAAGGTGATGCGCGACGCGGTAAAGCCACGCGCGGACATTGTCAAACTTCACACCCGCATTAAATTCCCGGTGAAGTCGCAGAAAAGTTTCCTGCACCAGCTCTTCACTAATGGCCGGGTTGCGGGTGATCAACGTAAGGTAGCGGAACATCGGTTCGCGATGCTCTGCGAACAGGCTCGCTACCAGTTGCTCGGTGTCCTTCGCTCCCCAACGAGCAAGCAAGGACAAGCGAGCATAACCGAACTGCAACACCTGTTGGCTGAGTGAATCCATCCGTCTATTCCGATCACCAGAGAAGACGATCAGGATAGCCGGTTCCTCGGTTAAAGTTCAGCTAATTTTGACTACGGAACGATGACAGCGTGGAGTTCGCCGGGGCCGTGTACGCCTCGAACCAGAATCTGCTCGATATCTCCGGTCCGGCTTGGTCCGGTAATCAGCACCATTGAGGACGTGTGAAGGGCAGGCTCCGAAAGAATCAACAGAAGTTCATCGAGACCGCTGAGCAACCGGTCCCGTTTTAACAACGCTATGTGCAACGGTGGCAGGAGCGAAAAAAGCCGGGGATCCGAACATGCCAGAGTCACCAGAGTACCGGTATCGGCGAGCCCATAATCCGTTCCGGTGATTCCAACCTCCGCCTTGTCCGTCGGAATGGCCGGATACACGATGCCGCACTCTTTCAGCAACGCGGAATCGGCTGCAATCGCGGGCTTGTCTCCGACCAATTGATGTACATACTCCGCTGCGTCGCTGCACGAAGCTGCGACAAAGGTCTGCGCAGAAAGCTTTCCCAGTGCGAGGCAGAACTGCTCAATTCTTTCCTCGATTTCGGTATTGCATGGAACAAGGCGAACCGGTGGAGGAACTGGTAACGCGGCCCCAACCTCGCGCTTGAGTGCGACGCGCACCCTCGCCAGAATCTTGTCTCGCGCGGTCAGTGGCGCTCCTTCCAAAGCTGACGAAAACTTTTTGGCGCCGGACAGGGAAGGTCACGCTCGCTGAGCCAGGCCTTTACAGGACCTACGCTGAGCATTGCCGGAGCCTGCGTCACCCACCTGTCACCAGTCGCTCGGGATGCTACGGCTATTGCGGCACGATACAGGACCGGATTTGTCATTACCGCCGCCCACATTCGGAACGCCAGACCTTCCGGCGCAAAACCTTTGTTGGCAGCTACTACATCGGCTCGAAGATCGAGCAGCAGCTTTGGGATGTCGATCTTTACCGGGCACACCTCTCCGCATGCTCCGCATAGACTCGAAGCAAATGGCAGCCACGAGTCGCTCCCGGTGCCGTGAAATTGCGGAGTCAAAATCGCGCCGATCGGACCCGAGTAAATCCATGGGTAATTGTGCCCTCCGATCTTGCGATACACAGGGCAATGATTTAGGCAAGCGCCGCATCGAATACAGAACAGCGACTGCCGCCGTTCCGGATTGTCGAGCAGTTTCGTGCGGCCATTATCCAGCAGCACGACATAGAATTCCGCCGGGCCATCCTGCTCATCCGGGCGTCGCGGGCCGGAAAGAAACGAAGTGTAGGATGTCAGCGGCTGACCGATTGCACTGCGCCCGAGCAGCTTCAGGAAAACAGCCAGATCCTGAGCCCGGGGGATCAGTTTTTCAATCCCTGCAATTGCGATGTGGATCTTTGGAGTGGAGCAGCTGAGGCGCGCATTCCCTTCGTTCTCGACAACCACAACGGCCCCGGAATCGGCAACCAGGAAGTTGGCTCCGGTGATGCCAATGTCGGCCGCCAGAAATTTCTCGCGCAGCACCCTGCGTGCGATCATCGTTTGCTTCTCGGGGACGGTCTCGCGATCGACTCCCAGCTTGCTGGTGAAAATATCGGCGACCTCGTAGCGCGTCATGTGAAGCGCGGGAGCCACGATATGGTACGGCTTCTGATGCGCCAACTGGAGGATGTATTCTCCAAGATCCGTTTCTACGGCTTCCATTCCGTGATGCTCGACACGCTCGTTGAAGTCGATCTCCTCGGTCGTCATCGACTTCGATTTAACGATCAAATGCAACCCGCGTTCCTTCGCCAGTTTCAGTACGAAGTCCGCAACGTCGGCTCCACTCTCGCACCAGACTACCTTTCCACCGTAAGCGACAACGTTACTCTCGAATTCTTCGAGGTACCAGTCGAGATTGTCGATGGTATGCTGCTTGATCGCGTTAGCATGCGTCCGCATCTCCTCGAAATCGGGGACCAGATTTCCGGCAATGGATGCACTGCGCTTATCCATCAGCCGGCCGGTCGCTGTGTACACGGCGAGCTGGAGATTTGCGTCTGCCAGCGTTTGCTTCATGCCCGAGGTAGTCATTGGCATGCGAGTACCTCCGCGAGATGCATGGTTCGGATCCGATTGCCTGTCCGACGGATCGCCCCTTGCAATTGCATCAGGCAACTGGGATCCGTCGAAACCACCACCTCA
>JACMLA010000297.1 GCA_014379815.1 Bryobacteraceae bacterium
AATCACGCGCTTGTCCCCGGTGGCTTCCTGATACTGAGTCAGCACCTTCAGCATCACGAAGTTGGGCCACCAGTCCTTATTCGCAACCGGTCCGATACTGCCATCCGGACGCTGGTTATCGAGCGTCCAGTTCAGCCATTTGCGGGATCGTTCAATCAGCTTAGGGTCGTCAAGCAGGTAAGCCAGCGGCACCAGTCCATCGAGGTAATACGGTCCGCGCTCCCATCCCTCGCCCGATCCTCCGAGCCATGCGCTCTTCGGGCCCAGGTCCGGCCAGAACTCTTCGAGATGTCCGGTGAGGCCGTCTGCCTGAATCCGCAGTTGCCGCTCGAGCCAGCCCGCGGGTTTCACGGACCCAAGTGGAAGGAGGGCGTACGGCGTTCTGACAAGAGGTGCGCGATTCATCACGACAGAGCGCGACGCGGGTTCCGCTGCCTGGCATACCACAGCGGCGATTAACAGCAGTACGATTTTTTTCATGAGGTGTACGACTCCGCTTTACTGAAGCTTCGGCTGCATCGGTGCAGACAGCAGACGGTAACGCCCGCTCTCCGCCTCCGCCCTCTTCTCGTGGTCCATTAACTCTCTGACCCTGGCCTGCATGCGCTTCAAATCGTCAGCGCGTCCGAGGCGTCGGTAGACCATCATTAGCTGATACGCAGCACCGCGATCGTTTGGGTCAAGTTTCAGAGCCGCTTCCAGAAGGGGCGCCGCTTGCTGCGGCCTCTCGCGCAGGAGTTGAACTTTCGCCTTCAGAGTCAGCACGCGAGCGTCTTCATCCGCCAAGGTCCCCGACAACAAGCTTTCTACTTCCACCAACCCGGACGTCTCCACGCCCTTTTGCAGCAGCGCCTGCGCAAGCGCTATGTTTACTTTCGCGTTAGGTCCCCGTGAGCGCTGCTCACGCAGCATCCTCACCGCTTCATCCGCCGCGCCCAGTTGCAGCAACATCATCGATCTCGCTACCGGCCCGAATCCTGAGTCCGGCGCCAGTTCGTCGGCTTTGCGGTAATGCTCCGAAGCCCTCTCCATGTTGCCTGCACGCACGTGAGCCAGCCCTGCGACCGTCTCCATCCGCGCGGACCGGGGGTGATTCCTGATGCCAGTTTCCATTACATCCACGGCCAGTAGAATGGAATTGTGCTCCAGACACAGACCTGCCAGATCGATGTAGAGGCGCTCTTCCCCCGGAAATAATTCAATGGCTCGCTGCAGGGTCGCCACTGCTTCCGGTGTTCGCTTCTGCGCCTCATAGGCGGCTGCCAGCAAGCTCAGCGCATCTACATCGGCAGCCTTCGACAGGCGGAGCGGTTCCAGTGCGTCGATCGCTTCCGGATAGCGTCCGCCGGAGAAGCGCGCCAACCCGAGGTTATAGCGGATTTGCTCGTCTTCCTTCTCCCCGAGCAGTGCAGCGAACTGCTGCTCAGCATCGGCGAACCGGCCCACTTGAAACAGGCACGTGGCAAACTGCCAGCGCGCGAGCGCCTGCGTCGCGATGGCAACTGTGGCGTTTTCAAAGTGTCTGACACTCTGCGCACAATCTTTGCGCTCGAACGCCAGCACGCCGAGCATCCCATGCACCGCCGCATCGGGCCGCAGTGAAACTAGTTTTTCGAGTGTCTTCCGGGCGCCCGGATCTCCTGTCTCATACTCCAGCTGTGCCGACGCCTGCAACGCAGGCAGGAAGTCAGCCTTGACTGCGAGTGCGCGCCGCAGCGCCTCCAGACCGTCAGCCCGCCGGGCGAGCGACTGAAGCACGATTCCACGCAACGTCAACACGCGGTAATCCTGTGGCTGAAGCTTCAGCGCCTGTTCAGATGCTGCGAGTGCTTCGGGAAGCTGACCCCGGCGGATCAGTTCCCGAATGTCTTCAAACGACGGGCCCGCTGAAGGCGAAAGCATCAGGTACAGCGACGTTGCAACCAGCCAGCTCATCGTTAGAAAAGAGAATCAGAAAGCAAATCGGGCGCCTATCTGTATTGTGCGTGGTGAGGCCTGGCTAAGAATGCGGCCGAAGTTAAAGTCCGCAGTGTTTCCGTTGATGCCCCCAAGGTTCACCCGGTTAATCACGTTGAAGAACTCGAACTTCAACTGCAGATTCCCAGCCTCACCCAGAAATGGCAGCCGGTTATTCTTGATCACGCTCGTGTCAATATTCACGACGCCCTGCTGCCGGAAATAATTCCTTGGCAGGTTGCCCTGCGTACCGGGACCCGGAGACGTAAAGACGGCAGCATCGTACGCGGGCTTCCCGGCGTTATCACCGAGGAACTGTTTACGATCGGGTTTAGCAGGCAGACTGCCGGGCCAGTTCGGGAAATCGAAGTTGTTCCCGTCCGCGTTGTAATCCCCTGAATTGGGCCGGAATCCCGTCACCTGATTGGCTGCGTCGCGAATCGGATTGAACGAATTGAAATTCGCGACGTTCACCGGTACACCGGTCTGCAATATAGCTGTTGTTCCGATCTCCCAGCCACCCAGAACGTAGCGCGCAATGCCGTTGCTCTGCCACAGCGTACCGAAGCGATAAACTCCTGAGGCCGATACCCGGTGACGAACGTCCCACGCCGCATCAGCCCGCCGGTTGCCGAGCTGGCCGGGATCGACAGCGCCTTCAAAACCAACAGACCGCGAGCCGCCCTGGAACAGATCGGTCACCCTGCCGAAGTTGTAGGAGCCCTGCACGGTCCCGCGCGATCCGGCATCTTTTCGCAACGTTACTGTGAGCCCGTTATAACGAATCTCGTTGAAGTTTATGATGTACGTCATCGAGCCGAAACTGGGATTCAGACGATCCAGCCGCCCATCGAGCAGGTCCCCCGCAAACCGGTTGAAGTTCGTGCCGACCAGCGCGTTCCATGTATACGATCCCGTATAAGAAACACCGGCGACCGTACGGCCGGGCAGCTGTCTCTCGACACCCGCCACCCATGTCACTGTCCTTGGAGTTTTGAGATTCGGATCCAGCCCTCCGACATTCGTCTGCAGGCCCACAATGCCGCCCCGCGAATCCAGACCCGCCGAGGGTATCGCCGGCAGATTGAACCCGAATGGATACGCGTCCGAATTGCCGATCGAAGGCGCCAGCTTCAACGGCAGGTTCACACCGAAGCTCGGGAACACGAAGTTAGGTGGGTTGATGTTCACGCGATCCACCGACTCGCCGAGCGTGATCCAGTCGTTATACAGTCCCACCCCGCCACGAACCACCCAGTTCCGTCCCTTTCCTGGCGACCACGCAACTCCCAGCCTCGGGCTCACGTTGTTGTTGATTCGTCCTGGAAAAATATTCTCCGACGGCCGTATCACGGCGTCGCGAAACTGCTCCTGATAGGTCTGCCCCTGTGCCACGTAAAGATTGGTAGGCTGCCATCCCTTGATGCCAGTGGGATTTCCAAAGTCATCCCATCGGATCGAAGCCGTCACGGTCAGATTCGGGCGGGCCTTCCATTCGTCCTGCACGAAGGCCCCGATCGTATTCAGCTTCGCGCCGAAGATGTATTCCTTCGGCTGGCCGGTCAAAGGATCGAAAGCACCCATTTGACCGTTGAACGGCTGGTCCTTAACCAGATCCAGCAGGTTGAGGTAATTAAATGCAGGCCTGCTGCCCGCTCCGCCTGAGGCACCGGCGAACGGTGCGAAATCGTCGCCCCAATAATAGGTGCCTCCGAACTTCAGTGTGTGCGATCCGCGGACCCAGGTAAATACTTCGCGGAAATTATAGTTGTGCTGCACGAAGATGCCGGCGAACCCTGGCCCAACGCCCGCGCTGCCCTGCACGCTGATCGCTGGCAAACGCAGCGGAGTGCCTGCGCCATCCTGACCCTGCACCTTGTTCCCGGAGAAGCCGAATTCGTTCAGTGCCGTACCCGTAAACGTATGCGTCCAGTTCGCCTGAAATGCATTGACGAAGCGGTTCGATGTCCCATTCTGCGTCGGCCGGTTGCTCAGCGATGCATTTTCCGATTCCGTGCGTATGAAGCTTCCGTAGATCCTGTCGCTGCCATTCCGCAGATACTGAT
>JACMLA010000298.1 GCA_014379815.1 Bryobacteraceae bacterium
ACGTCGCGTGAGAGGGGCACTTTGAGGCGTTTCAACGTAAGCAGCACCATCAGGTACGCAGCGACACTCTTCTTGTCGTCACTGGTACCCCGGCCATATATATAGCCGCCTTCCCGGTCCGCGCTGAAAGGTCCATGCTTGATCCACTTCTTAGGATCGATGCTGACAGTGTCGGTATGACCCATCAGGAGCAACGGCTTCTTTTCGCCATTGCCCTTCAGGCGCGCGATCAAATTCATCCGGGCAGGCTCGGCACCAGCCACAAAGACCGAAATCCCCTCGGCCTCAAGTGCTTTCTTTAAATACTCGACAGCCCGGGTCTCATTCCCCGGGGGATTGGTAGTATCGATCCGGACCAGCGCCTGAAAATGCCTCAGCGCTTCCTCTTCAAACGCTTTCCATTCTGGTTCCGGGTTGGCAGCACCTGCCAGTGAGCACGCGATAACCGCAACAACGGCGAGACGCATGCTCCGCAGAGTACCACTAAGCAGCACGTCAGTCGTCGTTCCCCGGCGCCCTCAACCGCCTCCGCTGGTGACAGAACATCAGGGCCACCAAAGAAAGCCCAAGACCGCTTATGGCCGTGGTTGCAGGTTCCGGAACGGGATCGCTCCGCCGGGATCCCCAATTCCAGTAACCTCAATCATTCCCATATACGAGAAGTATCCCCGAAAACACTTCGACTTTGACCGCAATCGCGCAGAGGCTTCGCCTATTCTTCACTGGTACACTCGAGGGAGTCTAGACCATGTCAGTCCCGGAACAGCTGAACCGAATCCTGGCCAGCCAGGAATTCCGCGACTCCCAGCGCATGTGCCGGTTCTTGCGTTTTGTGGTCGAGCGCGCGCTTGCAGGCGAGGCAACCGCGCTCAAAGAATATCTCATTGGAGTTGAAGTTTTCGATCGTAAGGAAGGCTACGATCCACGCGTAGATCCTATTGTGCGCGTTGAAGCCCGCCGCCTTCGCTCCAAGTTGTCGTCCTACTACGAGCGAGACGGCCGCGGCACGGGTCCGATCATCGAATTACCTAAAGGTACCTACGCTCCGGTTTTTCACAATGTGTCTCTGCCAGTGCCCTCTGCTGCGCCGGACCCGCACCGGGACCGCACCATTGCCGTGCTGCCTTTCACCAACCTCACCGCCGACCCCGAGAGTGAGTACTTCACCGACGGCCTAACCGAGGAACTGACACACGTACTCACCAAGGTTCCGGGACTCCAGGTAGTCTCGTGGAACTCTACCGCCAAGATGAAGGGTCATCCTGTTGACCCTGCCGCCGTTGCCGAGCAGTTGCAAGCTGACGTTTTTGTGCGGGGAAGTGTGCGCAGTGCACGCGGTCGCATGCGCATTATGGCGCAATTGCTGGAGGCACCCCGCGGCATCGTGCTTTGGTCGGAAACGTTCGATCGGAACCCGGAAGATATCTTCGAAGTGCAAGACGAAATCGCCACCGCGATCGCCCAGTCGCTGCAACTGCGTCTCATCGAAACACCAAGAAGCGGTCCAAATATGGAGGTCTACAACCTCTATCTGAAAGGTCGCTACCACTGGAATACCCGCACACCGGATGGGCTTCGCAAGAGCGTGGAGTGCTTTCAGCAGGCTATCTCGCTTGAGCCTCAATACGCCCTGGCGCACGCCGGGCTGGCAGATGCCTGGACAATCCTTGTCGACTATGGCGCTCTCCCTTCTGATCAGCTGCAGGTAGCCGAGCAGGCCGCTCGTAAAGCGATTGAGATCGACCCTTCGCTGGCGGAGCCATACGCCGCCCTGGCGCTTATCCGAAGTATCTACTGGAACTGGGACGAATCGGAAGATCTGTATCGCCGCTCTCTATCTCTCAACCCCAACTACTCGACCGCCCATCACTGGATCGGCATCGATCACATGGCCATGCTGGGCAGGTTTGACGAAGCGCTCCATGCCCTCGAAAAAGCGAGGCAGCTCGATCCTCTGTCGATGATCATCCCGGAAGGCAAAGCTCTTCTCTACATGCTCTGGGAACGGTATCCCCAAAGTCTTGCGGTATATCAGGAACTGTCCCGGAGGGACTCGCAAAACCCCAAGATACACGCCGGAATGGGTCGGCTACACATCCAGATGGGCTTCTATGATCGCGCCTGTGAACTGCTTGATCTCGCCTGGTCGAGGAACGGGAATTCCCCAAGCATTCTGGGTGCTCTCGGCCAGGCACAAGCGCTCTCAGGGCGGCCTGTTCAGGCGCGCGCTACTCTGCGCTGCCTTACTGAGCTGTCAGAACGCCGCCACGTTTCCAGCGCCTGTTTTGGCATCATCCACATGGCATTGGGCGAGACAGAAAAAGCTCTCGACTGCCTCGAACTTGCAGCACACCGCCACGACGCTCCAGTACTTGCGCTCGGGGTTCATCCTCTTTGGAACCCACTCCGCAGTGAGCCCCGCTTCCGTGCGCTCCTCCAGCGCCTGAATCTGGAGGAAGCCGAAGAGCGGGCCCAGTCTTACCGTAAAGCCGCACAGTAAGATTACCCATGATTACTGCCTGCCAGGTCGCCGGGACCTTCATGATCTGTTCATGGATCTCCTCCGGGTCGCAGCCATCGCAGTCTTCTGCTCCGCGTGTGCGTTGGGACAGGATCCGGTCCGCCTCAGCGAAGAAGCCCTGGCGGCCTTTCGGGCCGGCAGTTACGATCGCGCGGGGCAACTGTACGAGCAGGTGCTGGAGATAAGCGGGAAGGGAACACAACTAGCCACGCTCAGTGACCTCGGCCTGGTTCGTCGCCTGCAGGGTCGCCTCAATGAAGCCGAGAGTCTGTACCGAACAGCACTTGCTCTGGCCGAAAAGAAGCTGGGAACAAGAAACTCGGTGTATGCCGCCGTTCTAAACAACATCGGACAGATCGCTTACGTAAGACGGAACTTCGATCAATCGCGGATCTGTTTCGATCAGGCTCTTGAGATCTGGAAAGAGACCAGCGGTCCCGAGAGTGCCGCGGTGGCTTCCGCTTACACCAACATTGCCGCGCTCCTGCAGGCACAAGGCAAATACAAACAAGCGGCCCGGCACTTCGAGACAGCGTTGCAAATCGATCTGAACTTGTTCGGCCAGGTGCACCCTTTAGTAGCCAACGACTGGAGCAACCTGGGTGTGCTTGCCTGGGATCGGGGCCAACATGAAGAAGCAGAAAGACTGCTTCTCCGCTCTCTGGAAATACGCAGACAAACGCCGGGCACAGACCATCCCGACTACGCGGAGAACCTGCTCAATCTCATGAGTATCTGCGAAATACAGGGCAGATCCGCTGAAGCTCTCGTGTATTTCCAGCGGGCGTTGCCAGTTCTCGAGAGAGCCCTGGGAGAGGACAGTCCCCGCGTAGCTGCCTTGCGCACAAAGTATCAGACCGTCCGCAATCGCGTGCTCGTCAAAGCAGAAGCATTCCGCTAGTGTCATGAGTTAGAAAGTCGTTCACAAAGTCCATGCCCGACTCGCTTACGCTCGCGGCTCAGAAACGACCGCCAATACGGAGCCGGTTTTCAAGGCGGGCAATTGTTCAATGGATTTCTAACTCTGAATATTACTAGTGCTTCCTGCTTGTCGGCGACAGGAGCATGGATTAAAAATCCTTTGAGATGCCAATCAGGAGACCTGCTCGCGAACTACCTTCCAGTCGACCCGCTAAGATTCCGAAGTCAAGAGTGAGGTTATCGAAGACAGCCAGCTTGCCTCCTACCTGGGCTTGCATAGCCCCTTTGCCAAGTGAGGAACTTTGCGCGGCTGCGCCATTGATTTCGATTCCCAGAAGAAGATTTCTGGTCATCCTTCGAGTGACGGAAGAACCGCCTGTGTACACGACGCCTTGCGCCCTCAGACCGACTACACCGGTCAACGTGTTGCCTGAAAAGATCAATCCGTTATTCAAGCGAAACACGACGTTCTCCCCGATCGTCTTCTGCACCACAGTGTTAAAGCCGTAGTCCGCCACACCCGAACCTAATTGCGATGCGGCGTCCCCGGTCGGTGTCTCCACGGCAAAGCTGACGGTCAGCGCAGGCCACCTGGACTCGGCAACCTCCGGCCGAAAATTCCACTTCAGCGTGAAATTCGTATCCCCGTTTCCAAACGGACGCCGCGGGTTTGTGCCCTTGTCGTTAAACAGGACTATTAGTGGGCTGTCAACTCCGAGTTCCAACCCGTTCCACAGTCCGTAGTTGAGTTGGTAGATTACCGCATTCTGCCGTAGCGTTGGAAACGCTGAACTACCAAGCCACGCGTATTGATTGCTGACCTCAAGGTGGAACTTTCCTCGCTCTGTTACGTCCGCGTCGTCGGTATAGAAAGGTTGTTGCGCCGCGATTGGCGACGCCAGCAGCACCAGAACCGCGAGAGAGCGCATTATGCCGATTGTAGCGGCGGCAGTAGAACCACGCTCGTTCCAAAAACACACGATTCTTCCCGTGTTCTTCTGTACTCCATTGTTCAAATCCTGTGCCTTCGGGAGGACGTGCTAGCTAGCGGCCTAACGATTCAATGGGCCCAGACTTTGCAGGAAGGAAAAGTAGGAGGCGTAAGCAGCTTCCTGCACGGGCTGGAGAGCGGGCTGCAGCGGACGTCGCAGCTCGGCAGGAATGGCCTGCCTGTGCAACACCTCGTCCCAGGTGCGCCAACGGAGAGGCTGCGAGTAAGCTACATTGTCCAGTTCCTGACGCCCTGGCTCTGTCGCGTAGTCATAGGCCTCATACTCCATCCCCGAAGCCATGATTTGATTCGTCCCATCCTGCCAGTTCGAGTAGGTCGCGTATTTCCCCGAATCGTTGACGATCGCAATCACGTGGTCTGCCGCTAAGCGAGGAGGTGGAATCAGACTGAATTCGTCAAATAGTGCTTCGTCAGTTGCGTGAATCGCGTACGCTCGGCCCGGAACGCCCGGATTCGCCGCAATCGCAGCCAGATCGATCCGTGTTGCCAGGTGAGCCAGGCCTGGCTGGTTGCGCCACGTTGTCCCTCCAGTAGCGATCGTCAGCAGCAGCGGCAGGATATCGACGCTCGACGTGATCTGCATGCGCGCCGCCTCTGGCTGGCGTGTGAGCACGCCCCGTGGATCCTTGATGTAAAGCGGGATGTGTATGGCTTCTTCGTACGCGCCCGCGCCCTTATTCCGCAGCCCGTGTGAGCCACCGTACTCGCCGTGGTCTGTCGTAAAGATCACCACAGTGTTGGCTGCCAGACCTGGGTCGGAAGCAAGGATGTCGAGGACGCGGCCAACCTGTACATCCACCAATTGCTGGCAGTACAGAAACCAGTCCAGCATGCGGGCGAACGCTGCATCCGCCGGGGCTCCCCGCAGCGGGATCTGTCCCTGGAACACGTCCAGCGACTCTTGAAACGCTCTCTGCAAACGAGGCTTCCGATTCCGCACCAGATCCTCCGGGCTCTCGATGTTAGGTGGGCCGGATCGAAATACAGTAGGAGCATTCGAACCCAGCACGAACTGATTCGTCAGGCGCGGGTAAAACGCTATATCGTGCGGATTCACCAGACTGACGGTAGTGCACCAGGGCTGCCCCGACCCCTGGTTTGCGAACCAACCCGCGAACTGATCCACAATGCCGGCATCTTGCCGTGCGCCCTGACCAGGGGTCCCGATAGGGTCCGGGAACGTTCCTCCCGCGAAGCCATAGGGTTCCAGCGAATTGCCCTCGGAGATATGCCACTTCCCAAACCAGTTTGTCTGATATCCGCTCTGCCGCAGCAGCGAGCCCCAGGTGGGAAAGCCGGTTTGGAGAGGTACTCCAAATCCACCCGCGCCGGTGATGAACATGGCGCTCTGATGGGTGTATAGGCCTGTCAATAAGCACGCCCGCGCCGCTGTGCAAGCGTTTGAAGCCGTATAGTGCCGCTTGAAGGCGACTGCTCCTTGCCGAATCCGTGTCAGATTCGGCAGTAAACGGTCCAACTCTGGTTGAGCGGGAAACCAGCGCGGGGTTCGCAACTGGTCCACCAGGACAATCAGGATGTTTGGCCGCGATCCTCCGTTTACGCTTTGTCCTCGAGACACTGCGGTCGAGACTGCCACTCCGGTACTGGTCGTTAGAAACTCTCTGCGCTTCATCTGCCTTCCTCTAACCCGGGATTTACCCGCAACGGGCAGCCTCATAATAGGCTGGATTCGCTTCACGCGAAGGTTCAGATTTGTCAGCGTTCGCCTACAAAATCTGACAATCGGAAGCGGCGTCAAACTGCTATAAAGGACACAATCCGGATGCTGACTCAGGTTCTTGTGATCGATGATGATGAGGAGCTAACGTCACTGCTGGCAGAGTATCTGGCTGGAGATGGGTTCGCAGTCCGTAAAGCATTCACCGGGAGCTCCGGCCTTGCCAGGTTGTCCAGCGATGTGGACCTCGTGCTGCTGGATGTCATGCTGCCTGACATTCATGGGTTCGAGGTGCTCAGACGGTTGCGGCAGCTGTCTGAGGTGCCGGTGTTGATGTTAACCGCGCGCGGCGAGGAAATGGATAGGGTCGTGGGATTGCAGATCGGCGCGGACGACTACCTGCCCAAGCCGTTCAGCATGCGGGAGCTGGCAGCGCGGATGCAGGCGATCCTTCGTCGCGTGCGTCGCTGCGTAGTTGCTCCTGGACGGGCACTCCTCCAGGTAGGAGACCTGCGGCTCGACCAGCGGGCTCGCTTGCTCTACCGTTCGGGGCAACGTGTCGAACTGACGAGCGCGGAATTCGACGTGCTGTTTGTGCTTGTCGCGAGTGCCGGAACCGTAGTGTCGCGCGAGCATCTGGCCGAAGCTGCTCTGGGCCGGCGAATCGGATTTTTCGATCGCTGCATCGATAACCACATCAGTAGTCTCCGTCGCAAACTGGGCCCACCACTCCTTGGCGTGGAGCGGATCTGTACCGTAAGGGGAAGCGGGTATCTCTACGCCCATCCGGAGTCGGGAGCATAATTTGACGATCTCCCCGGTGCCGACGTCCGGAGCCGTCGCACCCTTCCGGGCGAGGGGCTTATTTCTCCGTATCCTGCTCTGGTAGTGGGCGGGGACGGCACTGCTGGCCGCCTCGGTAATCGCAATCGTGCTGTTTACGGAACCGCAGTTCTTCATAACCCGGTGGCACAACATCGCGGGTCAGGGGACTACCTTCTTCGCGCAAAGCGCTGTAAATCTGCTGGAGGCGGAGGGACTCCCGGCTTTAAAAAGATACTCCGATGCTGTCACGCGGGGAACTCAGGTATCCCCCTGCTTTTTCGACAGTGACCTCCACGAGCTTCTTGGTTGTAGCTCGCCAGCAAGGGCTCTCCCCATGGCCCGGAAAGCGTTTACTCTTGGCGGTACCCAATTCGAAACTGGTCTGGAGGAAACCATAGGCGCGACGCAAGCAAAGACGAAGGGCGGAGAACCGTATGTGATGGTTGTCAAGCTGCCTCGCGGGAGACTCATGCTGCTACCCGCCAGCCCACTGGCCTTCGCCCTCAGGGTACTGGTAGCGGTTCTTGTCGCGGGGGCAATCTGCTACATCCTTACCTGGCATTTCACCCGACCCATTGTTGCGTTACGTCGCGCGACAGCAAGACTTGCCAGCGGCGACTTTGGTACTCGCATCGAAGACAGGAGTCTGCTGCGACGCGGCGATGAACTCTCGGCCCTCGCCCATGACTTCAATGTCATGGCAGAGCGTCTTCAGAACCTCGCGACTTCGCAGCGGCGTCTCACCGCTGACATCTCTCATGAACTGCGCTCGCCGCTCACCCGCCTAACGGCAGCCCTCGGACTGGCGCAACGAAAGGCCGGTCCTGAACTGGAAACGGAACTGGCGCGTATCGAACGTGAGTCCGAACGCCTCAACCGCATGATCGAGGAGATGCTGACTCTCACGAAGCTGGAAGCCTCACCTGCGCCGCAGCGAAGCGAACCCGTGAACCTCGCGGAACTGATCGAAGAGATCGCGTGTGATGCACGGTTTGAAGCTGAGACCCGGGGCAGAATGGTGCATGTTGATGTCGAGGCCCGGCCCCTCGTTCAAGGGGTTCGGCCCTTGCTGCGGAGTGCTATCGAGAACGTTGTTCGCAATGCCATCCGGCACACGCCTGATGGGACACAGGTGCGTGTCGCTCTCACAGCTGGCGGGAACACAGCGACGGTGACCGTAATGGATAGTGGTCCTGGCGTGCCGGATGCGAACCTGGCAAACATCTTCGAGCCGTTCTACCGCGTAGATTCGGGACGCTCCCACCACAATGGCAGTGGTCTTGGGCTGGCAATCACCATGCGAATCGTTGAGTTGCACGGCGGCAGTACATGGGCCGAGAACCGGTCAGAAGGCGGCCTCCGCACCTTTATACGATTGCCGGTTTGGGACCGCGAAGTCGGTCGACCGATTCTGTACTTGACTTAACCGGGCGGCAGGCTCGTCAAAGCCGAAACACTTCTCTGATGTGTCCTGCTTACCAGAAGCACTAAAACAAGCGACGCGCTCAGTGAAATACAAGCTCCGAGATAGAGGCTTTGGGGGATGTATGCGAACTCGATGGTGTGACGTCCCGCTGGTACCGGAATGCTCTGGAAAGTTCCGTCAGCTCTTTCGATGGGAGTGTCTTTACCATCGACCTTCGCAGACCACCCTGGAAAGAATTGTTCCACCAGAACAAAGCGCCCTCCGCTGGAGGAAAAAACCTGAAAGGTCCGATGCTCTGGTTCCCATTTCCCCAGCGCAACATCTCCTTCGAACCTCCATGCCGGTTGCGCGCCGAGGTATTCGAAGACAACGTAAAACGAGGCTCCCGGGGGTAGCTTCCGAAAGCGGGGATCTGCGGTAAGTTTGCCCACGAGTGCATTTTCATTGCGAGACAAAACCCACCGAACCCCAAAGTGCCGCAGCATGTTTTCATTGAATGGATCAACGTCAAACAGCCGGTTCGTCCGAAACGGGCCGAACCGCTCCACGGCGGCTTTATACTGATCGGTCAGGAATGGATCGAATCCCTGCAGAGTTGCCAGATTGTAGTGACGTAAGTCAGTCGAGTGCGGTCCCTCTGTTAACGCAACGCGGAAGCCAGGATGCCGCAAGACCTCGTGATAGACCTCATCGTCCAGCCCGTTCAGTGACGTGCCACCGACGCGCGCATCGCCACTCCACCCACTGTCGAGGCTCCCGTCCACGGCACTAAATCTGCGATTCGTTCCAAACGAGTGAAAGTCTCCAACGATACTTAGCGCAAGAGCAACCGCAATCCAGAGACGCCGCTCCGACCGCAACAACAGCAGTCCCCAGACAGTCAAAACGAGCATCGCAGAGGGGTAGACGGCCGATGCCCATGAGGTCAGGAACTGGCTGTTCGTCAGGATGTAGACGGCCCACAACATGGAGAGCACGCCCCAGGCAACTGCGCTTGCCCGAGGTAACGAGTACCTGGATCTTCGGGCTAGAAAATCCTCCACAGCCGAGCTCGCAAGCAGGGCAGCCCCAAGTACAACTCCGGGCAACAGATTGTATCGACGGAGCACATCGGGCACTATTGGCATATGCTCGATCGTCCGAAGCACAATCCCCGTCGGATCGGCTGCAATGAAGAGGGGTACACTCACCAGCAGCAGTGCCGGGCCAGCTCCGCGGAACCAGCCACGGCGCATCAGCCACCCAACGCCAAAAAGGAAAGGTACACCAAGGTAGAGGTAGTCTCCCGCCGATGCTTCAACGCCGCTCTGCGTGCGATTCTGATCGAACCAGTTTGGCACTAGCATCGAGCCGTAAATTTCATTGCCGAAAGGCAGTGCTCCCCCAAATGCAATCTCAGGCTGCTTGAGCCTTGCGGCTTCCAAAGCAGGAAGTAACTGAATAGCCGCAAGAAGAAGCGAAAACGCCAGTGCAGCGCAAGTGCCCGTAAACAGGCGTTTCCGCCATTCCGTGGCCGCCGCGTAGAGCAGGCAAATCAAGGCGAACCCCACGAAAGTAGGCGGATATCCAGCGGTCAGGCAGAGTGCCGCCCCGACTGCAACCTTCCACAAAGACTTTGGTCGACGGCTTTGATTAGCCTGTTCTATACCCCATAGTGCAAAGGGCATCCATGCATAACCGCAGATCACGCCCAAATGATTCAGCTGGGAAAGTGGATACCCACCACAAGCAAAAACTGTGGCCCCGAGCGTCGCCGCAATCCATGACGAATTCCGGGTTCGCAGCCAGTGGTAAGTGAACACGAAGGCAAGCCAGAGATGCAGGAACGCCAGGATCTCGACCGAAGTGAATCGCATCCCCGCGACCCCTGGGCCCTGCGAGGATCCACGCAGGTGCTCCGGCATCTTCGCGTTTGCCACAAACAAGAGCCAGTTCGGCGGATAGAACAAGCCAGCTTGTATGTTGCCGGCATAAGGCACCCCACAGTAGATCGAAGGATCCCAAAGAGGTATGCGGCCTTGCCACACTGCCTTGTGGGCGTAGTCCAGAAGTGGATAGTGATAACCTTCGATATCCGACCAGAAGCGGACGCTCTTGGTCGGAGGAATGTACTCGAAGAAGAAAGCCCACGTCAGGAGAAGCGACACTAAGGCAACGCGCATTTAACCTAGGCTACTCTGCTGACCTCTTCTGTCTAGCCCGCTCCCAAAAATAACCAGCAACGTTGGACACTTGCGATAACAATAGCAACCCACTCCCGCCAAGTCCCCGTAGCGTCGGACTCTGAGTTAGTGGATATAAAAGCAGATCGCGATAGAAGGAAAGCGGCTCGACCCGAATTTTGCCGTCTGATTGGCGCGACCGGAGTCTGTGAAATTGAAATGCGCCCCGACCGTAGTTGAAGTGCTGACGCACAAAACTTCCTGGAGTTAGCGCATGTTCGTGATAAACCCGTGCCGCGGCAACAAAACGGAGTGGCAGCCCCGCACGCGCCCACCGCTGGCATAACTCCCGGTCTTCCCCAGCCGCCAGCGGAAACGAAACGTCGAATCCCCCAAGACGTTTCAGCTGCTCACAAGGGAATGCCAGGTTGTTACTTGTGAAAAACCCGCCCGTGCCCCTCTTTTCGTAGTAGCGGTATAGGTAGTCCACCAGCGACTGACTGGCTTCCGCGAAAACATTATCGCCAAGAGCATTCGTAACCGATCCGCCCAGCGCTGCTCCGGGCGCCAGTCGGGCCGCCTCAGCCCGTTCATATACCCAGTCCCATGAGCAAGACAATCATCGTCAGTGAACGCGACATATTCATGCCTCGCAGCGTGGAGCCCAAGATTACGTGCTGCTGCGGGCCCTGCATTCTTTTGCCGCAAGTAGCGAACAAGTGCAGAATCAGACACGTCCTCGTCTGGCTCGAAAGGGGGGCGTACTGCCGTCATCCACAACGATAATCTCGAGGCGCTCTCTCGGAAAAGTTAGACCTCTCAGTGAAGCCAGACACCTCTTCAAGCGCTCGCGACGGTTGTAGGTAGGAACAACTACCGAGAAGCTAGCGGGCATCTACTTCACCCTGGTCCCATCAAGGTGCCAGATATCGAAGGGCACGAACCGTATAGGTCCTGCGCTGGCTGAGCCAAACAGATCGGGACGCGTCTCAAGCGCATTCGCCAGCAGGTTGTGGTGTTCCGCCACCCGACTTGTGCCCAACTGCTTCCTGTCAAGCGCAATCCAACGAATGTCCAACTCCCGCACCTTTTGCGAAATCGCCTCGGGAGTACGATATTGAACTCGGTATCCGCGCCCACCCCAGTCAGTCTCCGCCAGGAGCTTGGTCGCCCGGAGGAAGTATCGCCCGGGCCGCTTATCCCGCATCGCACTCTCAGCAATCAAGGCACTTCGCCTTCATGCGGAGACGAAACCAGCACCCGCGCGTCAGAGGGCGGTATCGAATAGAGGAAGTGGCGCTCCTCACCCACTGGAGTTACAAGGCTAAAAAAAACCCAGTGCAGCGGAATGAACAGAGCAGGCATCAGCCATCGCGATTCCCTTATTGTCCCAGCTGGTGTCGCAAGGCGGTCCCATACTCCCAAACAAGCCGCCAGGAACAGCGGTAGTCCAACGCAGCCGATGACGTAGCCTGCGTTGCCCATAGCAATGTTCCTCGCCAGCCAGGTCACGTTGCTTGAGGGATCCCAACCTTCTTTAGCGGGCCCTAAGGTTGCCAGATACCACGGGGCACACGCCAGTCCTACAATTCCGGCGGGAAGCCAGAACGCCAACGTGCGCAACAAGCGTGTGCTCTGGGAACCTAGCACCAGCAACAGCGGTAAAGGAGCAAGTACCAGCGCGTTAGCTTTTGTCAGAATTGCGACGGTTGCCGCAAGTCCAAGAACTACGCCGTCCAGGAGCTTTCCGCTTTCCACTAGCCGAACGCACGCCATTGCAGCGAGCAGCAGTACAAAGCACAACATCATCTCGGTCATCACTTGAGATCCGAGCTCGCGGCTGCTGCGAGTAAGCAAAAACATTAAGCCGGCCGACACCGGAACGAATGGCGCCAACCTGGTCGCGCCACCCCGCAAACATCGTCGTAGCCACCGCAGCACTTAGGCACGCCATCAACGCCAGCACCGAACCCCTTCCGTCTCCGAAAAAGCCTGTCAAACTCCCTGCACAAAATAGAAGAAGGGCGGCCAGTGCCCAATCGCGACTTTAGGGTAATGTGAGTAAAACTGCTGTGCGAATGGGAGAGGGGCGACAGGCGGCCAGCGTGTGATGTAGTCCCGCACCGACAGACCGGAGACATAATGCGCTGCCTCGTCTGCTCCAGCTAAGTCCGCTTATAAGCCCCGGCAAGATACTGCAAGACCAGGGCGAGACCAAGATATGTTGCAAAAGAGCGCAACAGCCGGACCGCCTGCATGTCCTTGGTGGACATCTGAAAACCGGCCATACGTGGACA
>JACMLA010000299.1 GCA_014379815.1 Bryobacteraceae bacterium
CGAAGGAGACCGACAAATCAACGTCCCAGGTTCCATCGCTGCGTTCCCTCCACGACTCATCAACGCCAAACTGCGAATCACCATTCTCATCCAGAGATATACCGACCAGAGGTGCCGGTAGACCGACACCAATCGTTGGCTGCCGTCCGCCCCCGGTCAATCCCGCCTCTCCGGCGTACCACTCGTCATTGTGGATCTGGGCTGTGATCACGGCAGTACTGAAGTTGAGCCGGGGGCGAATCCGGAGAATGCGGAAAATCTCGCGGTCCAGTCCTTCTTTGGAGTAACTGATCGTGATCAGGTCCCCGGGCTTCAAGCCAATGGCGCGCACACCCGTTTCAAACTCCACATAAAGATTGCCGCGAATGGACCGATCCAGAGCGAGCCGTACCACGCGCGCAGCCTGGTTGAAATTCGGTACACCGAGCGCAGGCAAACTGGCACTCACCTCATGACCGGTGGTTATCGAATCGTCAACGTCCACCAGCGATAAGCTGTCTTGCTGATACTCGTTAAACTCATCCTGAAATTCCACGCTGAACCGGTTTGGACTTTCTGCCGTTCCGCGGCACCACAACCGAAGCGAGGGCTCGCCATTGTCCTTGCGCAGAATATCGGAGAAGGGGGATGCTCCGTCGCCGAACTCGAACGCAGGCCATCCGCCGTTGAGTTCTTCGCTGCTGTTGGAGCTCTCGGAACGCTCAGATTGCTGGATTGCCATTGTGCTTTCTGCGTTCAGGTGAAGTAAACCGCCCGCCCCGTAGCTGAGGTAAAGCCCTGCCGCGGTGCGTACGCCGCGAACCACTTCGGCTGCACTCCGCCGTTTTCGCAACACCACATTGCATGCAAAGCGCGGGATCGTTTTCGTCGCTCCATTCAGGTCGACAGTCTGGATCGGCACGTCGCAGTAGACAGCGACGCGGCCAAAACTGGGAAGGTCGATTTCGGTATCGGCCCAGCCGCTGCGCCGCAATAAATCCAGCAAAATCCACGCTGGGTTTCTTGTGAACTGACGCCCCGCAGGAGCCCCCTCTTCGTTGTACACCGGAAGAATCTGCCCGTTCAGCATTACCTCAATCCGGGGCAGGGTAGAACCGTCGCTGATGCGATTGGGAACAACCACCGACAACAACGCCATGCTTCCGTACGGATCGCCAACGGGTTTCCCCGCGCTGTCTTTAAAGTCTGGATTAAAGGTTCCGTTCCGCGTGCCTGAGGAGATCAGGTTGTACCAGCCGGTAGCCGTGGCGTTCGGCGCATTCTTGCCCGACGGCAACTCCACTCCGTTGACAAGCACTTTAACGACGCTGTCGATCTCACCCATCCCAAGCAGCACTTCTGTTCGCGTCAGGTTTCCGTCGTTTCGGGCAAACACCACAGGCGGACGGTACCAGGAAGTTCCGTACACTACGGGAACAAAATCGTTGTATCTGGACTCATTCTCGACAGCGGCACTGGTGTGCGTCGCTTTATCGCCGAACGTCCGTACATTGATCGTTGATGGGACAAACTCAATTCCGCCAAAGCGACGCGTTGTGATACTGCGGATGTCGACATCGAACATGCCTCGTTCGACACAGCTCTTGCGCGTGTAGTCGCAGGAGGTGAACGGACCCGACACACTGTTGTTCCCAATGCCACCTGGGACATCGGGAGAATAGCCGCAGCGGTAGAACGGAGAGTTCGGACCTCTGCTTCCGCCATCCTTCGCTTCGGCGCGCTGGTTTGCGTTAACTGGAAAAATCCAGGGACAGCGGCGCTGGATTCGCACTTCCGGAAAGAGGATCCGTTGCAGGCTCATTCTGCTGGCAAACGCAAGACGAATGGCTGACTCCGTGATTTCCTCTGGCGGATCGCAAACGCCCCGGAACAGCGTTAGAGGTTCCGACACTGCCGTGCCAGGGGTTAAGTCTGCAAATACAAACTGAACGGTCAGTTTGGAGCCCTTCAAACCCGGCGTCCGGTTGACCTGAGAGAAATGGGAATCCGCGTTAGCGAGGGTGACAGCGACACGCGATACAGCGTCAATCGAGTCCTCCGAAGAAGCTGCAAAGTCCATCAAATTGTGCTTTAGTACGCGAGCGGCGAATGCATGGCCGCCGGATTGAACCGCGTGCGTGCTCCAGCGCTCCACAACACCGTTCGGCAACGTGCATTCGAACAGTAGTAACGGTGTTTCCACAACTGCTTTGGACTTAATATCAAAAAACTTCTGCATCAAGAACCTCCCACGCGGGCCGTTAGCCGGATCGTTGTCGAGTGATTGCCGATTCCGTCGGCTCGGAAGACGAGTTCATCCTGATCGAAGCGCGCCTGCGGGTGGTAGCCAGGGTTGCCGGTAGTTCTCCGATAACCGGAACGCCCCGGTTGCGCTTCTAGTTGCAAACCGCGCACCAGCAGGGACAGACCAGCAGGAACGGCCACGCCAAAGGTAATTTCGGTCTCGTCGCCAGCTATAGATCCCAAACAAGCAGCTACTGTCCAGCCTGTCGTTGTGACATCAGTGGATGACGAAATGGAGCCGTTACCGTTGCTCAGGGACAGAACCACTTTGCCGGGCGCAGTTGCCCGAAGTAAAGCACTGCCGCAATACTCATAGTCACCACGAACCGGAACCGTTTGCCGAAACGATTGCGCCGCCTGAGCACCGTTGATGATCGTCGATGTCGAGTCTGATGCAGACGTTGTCAGACCGCCGTCAAGGGCCCAGGCCGAGGTTGTCAGATCTTCGCTGTTCGCCAGCAGGTTCCCACAGGGATCGAGGAAGAGAAACGAGCGCAGGCGACCACCGGTCAAGTTGAAGAATGCATCGAGGCGATCTCGCTCCACGTCGCTGAGGCCCGAGTATTGAAGTTCCCAAAAAGTGCGGGTGGAGTCCGGATCGGCAAGACGGATCAGGCTTCCATCCGCGAGCCGGTTCACGATTGTCCGGTGCTCGATGCTTTTTCGGATGGGAAACTGTCCGGAACTGCCAGTAGAAAGTTGCGGGAAGGTGAGACTCATGCGGCTGTCCTGATCACAATGCTGGTTTGCGCCTGATTTTCATCGAACAGGACGCTGTGTAGTACGTCGCCGGCAAAGCTGCAGTCGCTGTAAGTCGCGCCGCTATAGGGATCGACGAAGGAGAACGAGCCGAATTGTCCCTGCTGCGAAACGAAGAAGTCTTCGATCGCAGAGAGTTCCTCTTCACTGACGACAGAGAGATTCAATGTCCACGACCGTTGAATCTTCCCTGCTTCTGCCCATCGCTGCTCCGCTCCGTCTACGTAGCGCAGAATGCGCGTAGGATGTTCCGTGCGAAACGAAGAGGGATACTGTGTGACCGCTCCGGTAGTAAGTTTTGGGAATTGAGCCATGATCAGAGCTCCGACACGACATCGTTCAGCGAATGCGAGCGAAGCATGGCAGCTCGTACCGCCTGTGCAATCTCATCGCTGTGTTCCAGAAAAGAGCGGCTATCCATGGCGTTTACCTGGATCTGAATAGTTGGTCCACTCGCACTAACCGGCGGCGTGGCCTGGTCCGAAGATGGCCCTTGCAATTGACTGGCTTGCTGCGGTATAGCAGTGCTGCGGACCTGTCCGTCCTGGGCATAGTTCACTGCGGAAAAGGTTCGATTGCTCAATAAGCCAGCGTCCACGGCAACGGACGAGGGCAACTGGTATTTGACCAGAGGCTCCGGCGTTTGCTTTTCATCACTCCCGCCTCCAAACAGCTTCAAAAGTCCAGTCACGAGAGGCCCAACCCCGGTGATCAACCCGACCGTTTTCAGGACTTCGGTTCCGATAGAACCGCCGCCATTACTGCTGCCTTCATTTGCTTTCTGGCTGGAGCTGGCTGGCCTCTGGTTCGCTGCCTGACGCTCCTGAGTTAGTGTGTTCGAAGTAACGGTATTTCTGACA
>JACMLA010000300.1 GCA_014379815.1 Bryobacteraceae bacterium
AGGAGTTCCGTTGGAAGGTCGCGACTTCTCAGCGTCGCCCAGAGCACTCCCAATAAGCCAAGATCAGAAAGAGCGGCTGGCAGTTTGAACCAAAAGACCTGCTGACGCGGATCCGGGCTCATCCACGCAGCCAGACGATACATTCCTGCGGAAATCAGTTCCCAGGCAGGACCGTAACCTGCCCGCACATCCTTCTGGCCAACCTCGGACCAGACAGAGTCCCGCAACCCAATCCACTCGGGATCCCCGGGACGTTCACTGTATGGATTGCCACCGTTGTGCTGGACCTGTCCCTCCCAGCGATATCGGTACAGGTCGGTCGAGAGCGGAGAGGTTAGCGGCCAGACCGTGCAGCGGAAAGCGAGCGCGACGCCTATAATAAACAAGACAGGTGGTTTGCGCCCTTTCTCCCGCCAGACCAGATACACCGTGACGATATATATTGTTTGTGCCCAAATCAGCGTCAGGATAAGTGCAGGGACGTCGCGCGTCAGACCTCCGGCTGCAGAGATGCGCAGCAGGGCCAATTCGATAAGAACAGCGCCAATGATAAAGCCCGCGGGGATACCGAACACGGCGGAGAGTTCATGATATCAGCGCTCGCTCCTATCGGATTGATTTCCGCGATCGATAAAGCGATGGACTCGCTTTTCGACCCCACTTTTGCTGGCATACACACGCTTAACTGGTTCGACTGGGCGCTGCTGATTCCGTACTTCACGATTCTCATTATTCTTTCGGCTTACGGGTTGCACCGGTACGAGATGATCCGGGGCTACATCAAGCACAGGAAGAAGCTCGAGGACGGCCCGGCAGGGCGATGGGAAGACCTGCCGTTTGTGACGATCCAGCTTCCGATCTACAACGAAAAGTACGTCGTCGAACGGTTGGTGGAAGAAACCCTGAAGATGGACTATCCGAAGGAAAAGCTTCAGATTCAGGTACTCGACGACTCCACTGACGAGACTCATCCTTTTACGGAAGGTCTGGTGGCAAGGTGGCAGGCTCTTGGGTATCCGATCGTGTATGTTCACCGAACCAATCGCTATGGTTACAAAGCCGGGGCTTTACAGGAAGGGTTGAAGTCTGCAACCGGCGAATTCGTAGCGGTCTTCGACGCGGATTTCATTCCTCCAGCCGATTTTTTGCGAAGAACCATCGACTATTTTACGGATTCTTCCGTGGGTGTCGTGCAGACTCGCTGGACTTACCTCAATCGCCACTACAACGTATTGACCGAAGTCGAAGCCATGTTACTGGACGGGCATTTCGTGCTTGAACACGGTGCCCGGGCAGGCGGTAACCTGTTCTTTAATTTCAACGGCACGGCGGGAATTCTCCGCAAGACGATGATCGAAGACGCCGGGGGCTGGCAGCATGACACTCTGACGGAGGATTCCGATCTGAGCTACCGGGCGCAGATGAAGGGCTGGAAGTTCGTGTACATGCCGGGTGTGGAATGTCCCTCAGAACTGCCGGTCGATATGCATGGATTCCAGGTGCAGCAGTCGCGCTGGTCGAAGGGTTTGACCCAGGTCGCAATCAAGCTGCTGCCTTCGATTTTTCGGGCCAAGCTACCGCCGCGAGTAAAGATTGAGGCATTTTTCCACCTTACTCCCAACATTTCTTACCCGCTGATGGTGTTGGTTTCGGCGTTGATGCTGCCCGTCATGATCGTCCGGTTCTATATGGGCTGGATGCAGATGGTGTTCCTCGATCTGCCATTAATTGCGGCTTCCTTCTGGTCAATCAGCGCATTCTATCTGTATGCCCACCGGGAGTTGTATCCAAAGACATGGACGAAGGGAATCTGGCTGATTCCCGCCCTGATGGCGGGTGGAATCGCGCTCACGATCAGCAATACGAGGGCAGTTCTGGAGGCTCTTTTTCGCGTTCAGACCGCATTTGCCCGAACGCCGAAATACGCCATTGTGGAGAGTAGCCGGTTAAGACTTGCGAATGAAAAGTACCGCAGCCGCAGCGGATGGCTTCCTTATGCGGAGCTGCTGGTGGGGTGCTATTTTGTTTATATGATCGATTTTGCGATCAACTCCTACAATTTCATCGTTATTCCTTTCCTTTTAGTCTTTGTGGCCGGTTATTTCTGGGCAGGGCTCTCAACGTTGTGGCAGGAGCATCAGGGCCGGCTGCGTTGGAAACAGCAGAGGCGGCTGGAACTTCAGCAGGTTGCAGCGGGACGCCAGTAACGTCCCGCCCAGTGATCCCCGATTTACCGGTCGCCTCCTTTGTATAGGTTTCGGAAGTTGCCGGCGCGCTCTTTCCACCGATCATGCAATGATTCAGCCTTGTTCTTTTGCTCCGGAGTCAACAGCGTATAAAAGGCTGCCATTCCTTTCCCGTGAATTTCAGCGAGTTGTCCTGCAAGCTGACCCTGCCGAGTCGCCAGTGTCGAAATTGCCGGTGTGTTGTTAGACCGGATCGCGATGTGCATGTCCTGTCGGCTTTGTTTCAATTCAGCGATGACCGGCTCCGCCTGACGCTTACCATCAGACAGTAACTGCGCGGCTGACGCTTTCTGCGACTCTGTGAGATCCAGCATGATTGCCAGATGCTTCAGCATCTGATCTCCCATGTGTCCGCCACCGAAATGACCGGCACCGAAATTGTGATTTGCTGCCAGCATCGGCAAAACGGCCAGTCCCGCCGCCACCAGCGCGACGATTGCTGTTTTTTTCATGTTCATTTGGTTTCTTCAACCTCCTGATTGAATATTGAGCCGGTAACGTAAAGTGCGTTTGTTCGTGGCGTAAATGTTTGTAAAC
Source organism: Bryobacteraceae bacterium (assembly GCA_014379815.1). The sequence goes on from JACMLA010000300.1 coordinate 2,784, forward strand.
CGCATAGCCCTCTTTCCCTTACGGTGCTACATTCGCAACTGAATGCGCATTCTTGCCATTGACGATGATGTCGAACTCACAGGATTGCTAAGTGAATTTCTAAAGCGCGAAGGGTTCGATATTGAGATTGCGCACAACGGGAAGACCGGGCTCGAGCAGTTATCGCGGGGCTCGTTTGACCTCGTGGTGCTGGACGTGATGTTGCCGGGGCTGGACGGCTTCGAAGTGTTGCGGCGCATTCGCCAGACTACGCGCATCCCCGTGATCATGCTGACAGC
>JACMLA010000301.1 GCA_014379815.1 Bryobacteraceae bacterium
ACCTCGGGATGGCCGAAAAACCAAAACAGATGCTGCCAGAGCAGGGGTGAACCACCGCTGTGGGCGACCAGCCGATCGTTGACAAGAAGCCCGCCCGGTACGAAGAAATTGGTACCCGCTTCCCGGTCAAGTAACAGAAGGGTGCCCGCAGCGAGTAAAACAGGAAAACCGAGCAGGCTCAGGATTGCGGTAACCAGCCAGTTCCAGCAGGTAAGGGGCATTCGCATCATGCCTAAGCCAGGCCGCCGAAACTCAAGTAATGTCGCGATGAAATTGATCGCCCCCAACGCCGAAGCCAGACAGAACATCGCAATGCTTACAATCCACAACGTTTGTTCTGAGCCTTCGCCCGGCCCCGCAATGGCACCGAGTGCACTAAGCGGAGGATACGCCGTCCAGCCTGCAAGTGGCGCGCCACCGGGAACAAAGAATGCGCTGAGCAATATGACGAACGCCGCAGCCGTAAGCCAGAAAGAAATGCTGCCGAGGAGTGGCAAAGCCATCCGGTGCGCGCCGATCTGAAGCGGAATCAGGACGTGTCCGAAAGCGCTCTGCGGCGCGACCGAAAGCACAAAGAACACCATGATCGTCCCGTGCATAGTCATGAGGGACAGGTAGAGTTCGGGAGTCATTACTCCGCCCGCTGCGCCCACTGGGAAGATACTTTCCAGCCAGCCTGTCTTAGCGCCCGGAGCTATGAGGTGGAAACGCATAAGCACGGAAAGCAGAACTCCAGTCACAGCAGCGACGATCGACAACCAGAAGTACTGCAGACCGACCATTTTGTGGTCCGTGGTGAATAGGTAGCGTCGCACTTACCGGGCCTGTCCCCGTTTCCACATCTCGTATTCAGCTGGAGGCATGACAATGACGGTGGTCCGCATCTGGTGGTGGCCGAGACCGCACAACTCAGCGCAGGGTATCTCATAGGTGCCGGCGACGTCGGCCTGAAAGTGCAGAGGTATTTCCATGCCTGGCACGAGGTCTTGCTTGATCCGCAATTCCCTCACAAAGAAACTATGAATTACATCTAGTGAATGCAATGCAAGTTTCACTGGCCTGCCCGAAGGAATGCGGAGCGTAGCGCTCACGATGTCGTCCTTTCTATAGGCGTCCTGTTCGTCTATTCCGAAAGGATTGCTTGCCGCGTCATTGATCAGGAGAACATCGGTTCGACCAAAGCGGCCGTCCTCGCCGGGGTAACGGAAGTTCCAGGCGAATTGTCGTGCCAGAACCTGCACTGGTTCCGCATTAGCCGGAGCTCTGGTGAACTGCACGCTCGCCCACGTGCGTGCTCCGAGGGCCAGGAGTCCAACGAACAGGACCGCTGTTGCGAGAATCTACAAAAGTTCTGCACGACCGTGAGTAACAGTCGATATCTCAGGCTCAGCCAGCGGTCTGGAGCGATACCGCCAAGTAAGGAAACCAAGCGCAGCGTGTGCGGCAATGAAGATGGCTGCGGCAAACGTGCGTACAAACTGGACGTCGTGTTCAATCGCGTAACGCGAGATTGCCGGAGGTAGCCACCATCCGTCGAACATGGTTCCTCTAGTATGCTCCGGGCATTGCTTCTACTTCGATGTGAGAAGGTAAAGCTTGCGGAGGGTCGAAGTTGCGCGAAATCGTTACTACTTTTGGTGTGCTCGTTTTGTTTACCACAGCAGGGTGCGGCCGTTCCGCTGAGGAAGCGAAGAACGCCCCGGGCGCTGCCAGCAGGCCCGGTTTGGCCCTTGATTTCACCACGAGTGCGTCCCTCACAGGAAAGGTGAACTTCAGCGGACCCAAACCAGTTGTGCGCAATGTGGATATGTCCGCAAATCCTGCGTGCCTGAAAGCTCACCCGGATCCAGTCGCCTCAGAGGCAGTGATCGTGAACGGCAACGGAACGCTCGCCAACGCCTTTGTATGGGTGAAGAACGGGGTGGCTGAGGGGGAATGGGTAGCGACGACAAAACAAGTCGTCATCGACCAGGTAGGTTGCGTCTACAAACCGCATGTGTCCGGGGTTGTGATCGGCCAATCCGTGGAGTTCCGCAACAGCGACGACACAAATCACAACATTCATCCGCTGCCTCAGCAGAATGAGGAGTGGAATGAATCACAGCCACCGCGGGGCAACCCCAGGGTAAAAAGCTTCAATCGTGAAGAAGTGATGATCCCGGTCAAGTGCAACATTCACCCGTGGATGCGGGCGTACATAGGCGTGGTCAGACACCCTTTCTTCGCTGTAACCGGTGACGACGGGACGTTCACCATCGCCGGATTTCCACCAGGCAAGTACACAGTTGAAGCCTGGCACGAAAGATATGGGACGCGGGACGCAAACGTCGAGGTCACAGCGAAAGAAAGCAAAGCTGTAGATTTCGCTTTCGCCACATAATAAAGCCCGGAATCGCTTCAGTTCAGTTTCAGCACGCGGGCAGCGTTTCTGTAAAGCATCTTGCGAGTTGCTTCCGCGTCAGGCGAAAGCCGCCGCACTGCTTCCAGCTGGCGCGCTCCGGAGCAGGGTCCGCCGGTTCCTTCTTTGTCGTTGCAATCGCTGCCGTACAGAAGCTTGTTTTGATGGCGTGCCAGAAACTGTTTCGCATGCTCTTCATCTCTGAGGAGAGCGTTAAATCCTGAGCCTGCGGATAGATCCCCATACACGTTTGGATAGTCGGACAACAATCGGTCAGTTATGCCGCCAGCCGTTACTCGACCCTTTGGATACATAACTGGCTGCTGGTGATTCTTGTCGATGTTCCCCCACCAGGTTTGCGCGTGCCCGATGAAATTGACCGTCGGGTATTTCGCGAGCATTTTGTAAAATCGCTCGAAGCCGAGATTGTAAGTCTCGTGCTGGAAGTGCATGAGTACCGGTTTGCCATAGTCCTTCGCAATATCGGCAATCAGCTGCATATGTTTACCATCGCAATCGACCTTAAATTTTTGCTCGCCAATGCCGATCGCGCCGGCCTTCAAGTACTTCTCGATCACCGCTTTCGTTTCGGGAATGTCAGGCAGTTCGTTTGCG
>JACMLA010000034.1 GCA_014379815.1 Bryobacteraceae bacterium
GAATGTTTGGAGGCCCGGACTACGACAGGATGAAGAGTGCCGTTTCGGACGAGCTAAGGAAACACTTTCGACCCGAGTTCCTCAACCGTGTCGACGAAACGATCGTGTTCCACTCTCTCAGCGAGGAACATCTCAAGCAGATTGTGGAGATCCAGCTGGGCCGCTTGCGCGAAAGACTGGCTGACAGAAAGATTGAGCTGGAGCTGACAGACGCAGCCCGGACGCATCTAGTACGCTCCGGTTACGACCCGGCGTATGGAGCGAGGCCTCTGAAACGAGCGGTACAGCGGGAAATCGAAACCCCTCTGGCGCGCAAACTCCTTTCCCGGGATATCCGGGATGGACAAAAACTACTGATTGATGCCCGCAACGGAGTGCTAACGTTCAACGGCCAGAGCGCCGGCAATCCTGCCGAAAGTGGACTGGTTAGCACGCGGCTAGGGTTAGCGTAAGTGCCGTATCACCATCGGGGCCCTGCTCCGTCTAAATTTCCAGGGAGACACCAATGACGCGCAAGATGATTTTGACCGGTGTCGTCGCAGCTCTGCTAGGCTCGGTCGTTACCTACAAAGTAGCTACCGAACACGCGGCTCCGGTCTATGTACACGCACAGGATAAACAGTACGTCTCGCTGACGTTTGCACCGCTGGTGAAAAAGGCTTTACCAGCAGTTGTCAACGTCGAGTCGATTGTACGTACCACTCAGACAAGAAGTAATCGCAGACGCGCTCCGCAGGGTCTGCCACCGGGACTGGAAGACTTCTTCGGATTCGGCGGCGGACCTCAGGAGCAGCAGCCGCGCGGTGGTGTTGGCTCCGGAGTCATCGTGACAGCGGACGGCTACATCCTTACCAACAATCATGTTGTGGAAGGCGCAACGGAAGTGAAAGTCTCGACCAGTGACCGTCGGGAGTTTCAGGCGAAGGTGGTTGGCACCGATCCGCGAACCGACGTTGCTGTTCTAAAAATCGACGGCAAGAACCTCTCGGTATTGCCCATCAGCGATTCGACTCGCGTCCAGGTTGGCGATCTGGCGCTGGCCATTGGCGACCCGTTTGGCATCGGCCAGACCGTCACGATGGGCATCATCAGTGCTACCGGCCGGGCGGGACTGACCGCCGGCAATTACGAAGACTTTATTCAGACCGATGCCGCGATCAACCCCGGTAATTCCGGCGGCGCTTTGATCAACACCAATGGCGAGCTGATCGGTATCAACACCGCGATCATCTCCAGAACGGGTGGAAATCAGGGAATCGGATTTGCCATTCCGATCAATATGGCTCGCGACGTGATGGATCAGCTGGTCAAAAACGGCAAGGTCGTTCGGGGCTACATCGGTGTGCTTCCTCAGGACATCACGCCCGATCTGGCCCGTGCTTTTAATTTGCAGTCGAACAATGGCGCCGCAATCACGCGCGTCGAACCCGGCACTCCTGCCGAACGTGGCGGCATGAAAGCAGGCGATGTCGTAACGGCGATCAATGGAGATCCAGTGGTCGACGCGAATTCGCTTCGGTTACGGGTGTCCCGGTCTTCGCCAGGTACCGTTCTGAAGATGACGGTTCAGCGAGCTGAGGGCCAGCGGGAACTGGCGATCACTCTGGAGAGATTGCAGGATCAGGCGCAGCCTGGTGTGACCGGTGACGACGAGGAAGGTTCGGGACGTTTCGGGCGTGGTGCTACCAGCACCTTGCAGGGTCTCAACGTTACCGACTTAACACCTGATATTGCCACCCGTCTTCAAATTGAGCCAACGACACGCGGCGTAGTGGTTGCCCGTGTCGAGCAGGGTTCTGCATCCAGCGAAGCGGGGCTGCGTCCAGGTGATGTCATCACGCAGGTCAACCGGCAGGCTGTTACCTCTGTCGCTGAGTTCGAGAAGGCACTGGGCAGCAGCGCAAGCAAGTCCGTTCTGCTGCTGGTGAATCGCGCCGGAGGCTCACAATTCATCGTGGTCCAGCCGCAGGCCCGGTAACTCAGGCCACGCGGAGGTGGGGCGGGCGTCTACGCCTGCGACGGGTCTCCAGACCCGTCATCCAGCTAAAGACCACTTAGTAAGTATCGGCAAATAACCCCTGTAAGTGGCGCGGGAATCTCATGCGCCACTTACTTCATCTAACCCAACAGAGGGACCAAGTGACAGTTTTTCTGTTCTCACCGCCACGTCAGGGCACGGACTGGCAGCCCGCTCTCGACATCTACAAGGTGTCCGACGGCTGGATCCTGAAGTTCGACCTTGCGGGTGTTCGTCTGGACGACGTACACGCACACGTGGCCGGAAATAGAGTTACCGTTGCCGGAGTTCGCCGCGACTGGTTGCTGGACGAAGTGGGATGTCATCACTATTCGATGGAGATCTCCTACAGCCGCTTCCAGCGTGCCGTGGAACTACCGGAAGACTTTTCTGATGCCAAATTCCGGCTTGAGTATCGGGATGGCATTTTGTTTATGCGGATTACGCGACGGGAGGAACCAAATAATGAGTGAAGCTCTTGCGAGTGAAACCGTAGCCGGCACCAAAGCCTTGCCAGTATTGCCCCTGAAGAACACGGTCCTGTTTCCGTTTCTTCTGATGCCGCTCTCGGTGGGTCGCAGTGCTTCGCTGGCGGCAGTTCAGGCCGCGCTGTCGACTGAAGATAAAGAGATCATCCTTGTGGCACAGAAGGATCCGGCTCTCGAGACGCCAACGCAGGAAGACGTGTATGCAACGGGGACAAAGGCCATTATTCGCAAGATGGCCCGACCCAATGAAAACATGATGGAAGTCCTCGTCATGGGCACGGAGCGCGTTCGTATCCAGAGACTGTTTCAGCAGGACGGGTACCTGCAGGCTGAGGTAGAGACGCTTGCCTTGCCCGAGGACAGTAACGCCGAAGTGGAGGCTCTCCATGGCTCCTTGATGGAGCTGGCGACCAAAGCAATCGAACTCGCACAGCCACAGGCACCTGCCGAAGTCAGCAGGATGCTGGCGGCCAATGACGATCCCCTCCGGCTTGTGTACCTGCTAGCCTCAATCCTGAGCCTCGAAATGCAGAAAGAGCAGGCTCTGCTGGAGGCCGACACACGCCTGAAAGCACTTCAGTTGATGCACGAGTACCTCAGCTATGAAGTCCAGGTGCTGGAGCTAAAGAGTAACATCAACAACAAGGCGCGGACGGAGATGAATAAGGAGCAGCGCGAGTATCTGCTCCGTCAGCAGCTACGTGCGATTCAGCAGGAACTGGGCGAGAAGAGTAACGAGCAGGCTGAAGTCGACATGCTTCGCGAGCAGCTAAGCAAGGTCGATTTGCCCGAAGATGTTCGTAAAGATGTGGACCGCGAGCTCCAGCGCCTTGAGAAGATTCCGAGCGCTTCGCCGGAGCACAACGTCATGCGCACTTACCTCGAGTTAGTAAGTGAGCTTCCATGGAATAAGTACACCGAGGATAACCTCGATATCTCCCATGCCCGCGGTGTGCTGGATGCCGATCACTTCGGACTCAAGGAAGTGAAAGAGCGAATCCTGGAGCACCTCGGTGTGCTGCGCATGAATCCCAATGCGAAGGCTCCGATCCTGTGCCTCGTGGGGCCTCCGGGTGTTGGCAAAACGTCCCTTGGTCAGTCCATCGCGCGCGCTCTTGGCCGCAAGTTTGAGCGCATGTCGCTGGGTGGCATGCATGATGAAGCCGAACTGCGGGGTCACCGCCGAACCTACATCGGTGCGATGCCAGGAAGGCTGATTCAGGCAGTCCGCAGAGCAGGTGCGAAGAATCCGGTGATCATGCTGGACGAGATCGACAAGCTGGGACGGGACTACCGCGGCGACCCTGCTGCGGCGCTGCTGGAAGTTCTGGATCCGGAACAGAATAAGACGTTCCGCGACAACTACCTCGATTTGAACTGGGACCTGTCGAAGGTTCTGTTTGTGACCACGGCCAATACTCTCGACACGATTCCGCGAGCCTTGCTGGATCGGATGGAAATCTTACGACTCTCCGGTTACATGGAAGAGGAAAAGATCGAGATCGCGAAGACGTACCTGATTCCACGGCAGATCAAGGAAGCGGGCTTGACGGATCAGCAGCTTGTCATCCCGGACGATACTCTCGCTTACCTGATTCGCAATTACACGCGGGAAGCTGGTCTGAGAAGGCTGGAGCGATCGGTCGCCCGGCTAACCCGGAAAGTATCGCTGAGATTCGCTGAAGGTGTCACGGACTCCGTCAACGTCCGTCCCGAGGATCTGATTGACTTGCTGGGTTCCGAACCCTTCACGGTCGACGAGATGCGAAAGAATTCGCCTGCTGGCGTAGTCGCCGGACTTGCCTGGACGGAAGCTGGCGGCGATGTCCTCTACATAGAAGGTACGACTCTTCCTGACGGCAGCGGGCTGACACTAACGGGTCAGCTTGGCGATGTAATGAAGGAGTCGGCTAAGACGGCGCAAAGCTGGGTGTGGTCGCATGCTGAGGAGTTGGGCATCGACCCGGCTGTGTTCAAGAACAGCGGATTGCATATCCATGTTCCCGCAGGTGCGATTCCGAAAGACGGCCCCTCCGCGGGCGTAACGATGGCCACGGCACTCACTTCCGCATATACCGGATGTGTCGCCCGAACCGATACGGCGATGACGGGCGAGATTACACTTACGGGTCTGGTTCTGCCAATCGGCGGTGTCAAGGAAAAGGTGCTGGCTGCTCGCAGAGCCGGTATCCGGCGCATCATATTACCTCGCGCGAATAAGAAGGATGTTCGGGATATCCCGGAACCTGCTCGCAGCGAGATGGAATTCATTTTCGCCGAGCGTATCGAAGAAGTGCTGGAAAACGCAGTTCCCGGTGTCGCTTCCCGCTTGCAGCTACTGCACGCTTAAGTTCGTCAACCCCGCTCTGACAGCCCCGGATCGACCTCCACGATCCGGGGCTTTTCATTTGAACCAGGACCGCTTCGCTAGAATTTATTTTGGCGACCCCACCAATTACTTTCGTCCCTTCTCCCAGCTACGAAGCCGCACTGCGAAGAGCTGCGGAACTCTGGGGAATTCAACTGGAATTCTGGGATATATTCGGTCACCACCATGTTGCAAGCCCGGAAACACTTTCTTCGGTTCTTCGCTCTCTAGGTGTTTCCAGCGAATCGGCCCAGTCCCTCAACGCTGCGATAGAAAGCAGACTCTGGTCGGAGTGGTCGTCGCCTGTCGCGCAAACCCTCGTGGTTTCTTTAAGCGCAGGCGCCATACCCATCCAGTTAAAAGACTCCGAAGCAGGCGCGGAAATCAGATTTGAGTGGGAGTCGGGGGGCCATACCGCGGTCTCAGTTGAGTCTGCCGATTCCATCCATCCCGACACGGCGAGGCTGCGCGACCATCAGCTTATCCGGATCCAAGTGCCCCTGCCCAAAGAGGCAACTTTGGGATACCACCGTGTAACAGTCTCCACGGCTGGCGGACGGCGTGCCGAAGGCCGCCTGATTCTGTGTCCGGATCAGGCGTGGCAGCCAGACTTTCTCCGGCGCGGTGGACGGGGTGCCGGAGTGGCCATCAGTCTGTATGGTTTGCGCTCCCACCGAAACTGGGGCTGCGGTGATTTCACCGATCTCGAGCATTTCACGCAATGGGCATCAGAAACGACCGGCGTGGCATTCGTAGCATTGAATCCGCTGCACGCCATTCCAAACCGCCAGCCTTACAACACCAGTCCTTATCTGCCGAATTGCAGCTTCTACCGAAACGGAATTTATCTGGACGTCGAGCGGCTGGATGAGTTCACGCAGTCCGAGTGGGCAAATCGTTTGCTCCGGTCTGCAAAAGTGCAGAACTGCCTCGCCGAGTTGCGCGCCGCGCCAAATGTGGAGTACGCGAAGGTCTGGCGACTGAAGCTGGTTTTCCTCAAGCTCGCGTTCCGGGAGTGGTTACGTCGTAACCCGCAAGGGACCGGACGGCGCGAAGTGTTTCTCCGGTACATTGAGGGGGAAGGCAATCTTCTACACCGCTTCGCTGTTTACCAGGCTCTCGATGAGGCGGTACATAAGCGGGATCGCAACCTTTGGATATGGCCCGACTGGCCGACAACATTACACGATCCCGATTCGCCGCAGGTTCGCGAGTTCGAAAGTACTCACGCCACGCTGATTCTGTTCTTTAAGTACGTCCAGTGGCGAATTGATGGCCAGGTTTCGGCAGCGCAGGATTTTGCCCAGGGTCTTGGAATGCCCATCGGTCTTTATCATGACCTCGCTCTGGCAACGGATCGGTGTGGGTCCGACCTTTGGGCGCATCCGCAGGCATACGTGCAGGGCTGCCGGGTGGGATCTCCACCGGATGACTTTTCTCCGAAAGGTCAGGACTGGGCATTCCCGCCTCCTAACTCTATCTGGCATCGTGACAGTGGGTACGAGTTGTTTGTGCAGTCGATTCGTAAGAACTCC
>JACMLA010000302.1 GCA_014379815.1 Bryobacteraceae bacterium
CGACTGAACGCTGGGTGCAGCTTCTACCGCTTGCGATTAAGATCATGAACGTCGTTGTCTGCACCCACCATGCCGCAACGGTTGATTGCGGCGACACCGTCCCAAGCTGCTAGATGGGAGATGCGTCTGCCTGCATAGGGCCATCCAGCAAGACTCCACGTTTCCGCGTGGGAGTTATCCGGCGCCAGTTGGGCTTGCAACAGAGGTCTTGCGGTGTCACTCGCCAGTGGCCGTTCACATGCACTATCGTTCGAGACTTTCATCTGCGCGGTTGCTGGATTGTCAACTCGCAGCGATGAACATGAAGGGAGATAGCAATGACTTGCAGAAGCTTAAGTTTCGCGGCGTTGGCGCTTGTGCTGTTCGGCCCAGAGCAGGCCCCGGCAGAGGAACTTGCACCAAAAGCCGAACAACTTGTCACGGAAGCCAAGAAAGTTCAGCTCGAGGCGCAGGACATAAGTAAGGAACTGAAGCCACGCGGTTTCGATCTCGCCAGGGTCCAGGAGATGATGGCTAACCTCGAGCGGCACGTTACGAGCGTGGATCAACTCGTAAAGGACTTAGCGCCTCACGAACCGCAGATGACATCCCATCAGAAAGCGAAGTATGAGGCGGTGAAAATGAAGGCTCAACTGCTGACTGTATTCATCACCAATAAGAGGAACATACTAGCGGGCGATGAGCTTTCCAAGAACCGCTCCCTCCTCCGTTCCAAGGCAGATGGAATCGCCAGGCGAGCCGAACTCTTGCAGCAAAGTGCGATGGCGCTCCGGCGATGACAACCGCCCCATTGTTCGCGTCGACGAAGATAGGTAGACCCGGAGCCAATGCAATGGCGTTAGACCAAAACGGATCCGACGAACGCCGCATTGCGTACTTTTCCATGGAGGTGGCATTAGATGTATAGCGGCGGCCTTGGCATCCTGGACCGAAAGCGAGGCAGCCTGGACTCTTGAGCAGCGGTTGCAGGACACCGGTATTCAGGTGGAAGTTCTCGTCCAGGGTTCCCTTGTGCAGCGCGAGAGATCGAGCGAGGCGAGGCGGTGTCGGCTCTCGACCGGTGCCGGATTGTTTCCACTAAAGTTTCCAGTCGAGCCCGATGAGCGGAAAGATACCGAGTTGCCGGTTGAAGCGCACTTCATTTCGCTGACGGTCCCAGGCTGCCTGCGCGATGTTCCGGCGGTCCGTTGCGTTCTGGACGCCAACGAACAGCAACAGCGGTTTCCCCCGAACAGTAAAGGTTCGATCCACCCTTACGTCCAGACGCAAATAGTCCGGCGCACGCATGCCATTAACCCGATTGAGATCGAAGACGCCGCGATTTTGCTGGCTTGATAGATTCTCATCAAAGGGTGTGTAGGGCTTCCCGGACAAGTAAACGAATCGCGTTGACAAGTCCCACTTGCTGTTGATCTGGTAGCCACCAACCAAATTGAAGATCACTGGATAGTCGTAGGTGCCGGGCCGCAGGATGCCATCCAGCCCCGCATGCCTCGTGCGCGAGAACGCCACGTTCGTCTGGCCGTACCAGCGTTCTCGAAATCGCTTCTCCAAAAAGAATTCAACACCGCGAACACGTCCTCTCCCGCCACTGGTGTATGGCAATAGAAGATCCGCGACGGCGAAGGTATCGCCTGCATTCGCAAGTGAAAAGCTCGGGAATTGCGTCGAAGCCGGGTAATTGCTGTAATCCTTTTGGTAGGCTTCAAAGGTGAATCGAACGGTCGGTCTCAGGGCATAGGAGACGCCGGCCACATAGTGGTTGGCTCGAATCGGATTCAAGCCGCGATTCTGTGGGAAAGTCTCGATTACCAGGAAAAGAGGCTGCTGGTAGTAGATCCCATAGCTGCTGCGAAGGCTGAGCTTCTCCGTGAGCCGGTAGCTGAGGCCTAGCCTTGGACTAAACCGGCTTTTTTCGATGACCTGGTAATGGTCGAAGCGACCGCCCCACGTCAGATTCAGCCGCGGTGTCAAATTGCGAGTCGATTGCAGATAGGCTCCAGTCTGATATGCCAGCAGGTTCTGCCGCAGAAAAAACGGATTGACGTTCTGGATGGCAGAATATGGGCTGTCTTGACCGAAAGGCTGCTCCGTGTTGTACCGGATGCGAAAGGTCTTGAAGCTGCCACCCACCTGTATTTTTTCCACAAGCGGCAGGTATCCCGTCAGGTCATACTTGATTGTGGTCTCGCCTTCGCGGCTATTTTCGCGGAACAGAATCGGCGTCGCTGCGATGAGCTCAGGAACAGACGCTGCGGAAAGCCCGAATTTCAACAAATCCTTGAAGGATTGCGACACGCTTGCTTCCGAGTGGCTTAGTCCCAACAGTCCCACGCCCCGCGTGCCGAAAAGTCGCTGCCAGTTTACTCCCGTGGCTGTTCGCCAGCCCTCGTAACGAATATCCAGGAGGTCGAGTTCGGGATCGCGGTCCGGATCGGCTTCCCTCTGCGTATCGGTCGCTCCCAGGCGGATGCTGTCGACGCCAGTGAAATTGACCAGCCAGACGCGGTCGCGCGGGCTCAGATCGTATAGTGCCTTCGTGTTGAAGTTATAGTTAACGGGCACACCGCCTAAACCAATGTCTTTCGTGAAGGCATCGAGGAAACTGCGCTTTCCCGAGAACACCCAGGATCCGCGGTCTTTTCGCAGAGGTCCCTCCAGAATCAAGCCAACTCCGGCGGAACCGAGCGAAACTCGCCCGCTAAAGGCCTCGCGGCTGCCCTCGCGTTGAGCGATCTGCAGCACGCTTGAGGTCCGGTTGATGAAGGGAGCAGGGAAGCCTCCGGTAAGGAATGTCACATCGCGGATGAGGTCGGCATCGAGGATGCTGGTGGTACCTCCTGCCGCCGCGAAATTCGCGAAGTTGTTGATGTTCGGGATCTCAACGTTGTCGACCAGGAAAAGATTCTCAAGGGGGCTACCGCCGCGCACGATCAAGTCATTGCGGAAATCTTCGGTGCCTGTGGCGACTCCTGGGAGCGTCTGGATATAGCGAGAAACATCTTGCTGGGCCCCAGCGGCCTTAAAGATTTCATAGCGCTGGACGAGGAAGTTCGAGGTCTTGACTTCCTCCTGCGCGGTGAAGGCCGAATCAGAAACAGTGACGGTCTGCTTCACGGTGCCCAGGTCTGGCAGGCTCACTTCCACGCTGCCCTCTAAACCCGCTCTGACGCTAACGGCCTCGCTGAAAATCGGCAACTGGCCTGCCGCAATGACTTCAAGCCGGTAATTGCCGGAACGTACCTCGGTGATGCGAAATGCGCCTTTCTCGCCAGTGACTGCGCAGCGGGCGGTACTCTCCACGCAAACCCGAGCGCCTGCCACCGGATTACGCGAGGAATCGGTGACTATACCATTTAAGGTTCCCACTCCAGCAGTGTCCTGCCCCAGCAGAGTGGTTGCGGAAATCACGACAGCAGTTAACACACAGAACGATTTCATGCAGTTTCAGCGTAACTTAGCCCAAAAACCGGTACTAGTGACGAAAGTCGGCAACTTTTCTGACTTTCGTCACTAACCATCCGTGCCTTGAACGTTGCAACATGGAGAGAGGCAGATGCCGCACCCCGTTCAACTTCTGCGTTGGTTCGGCTTGGCCCTGTGCTTGCTGTCGGCCTCCTTCACTGTTGTTGAACTCCTGTTCAA
>JACMLA010000303.1 GCA_014379815.1 Bryobacteraceae bacterium
CCCGGAACATAAATCCAGCAGCGAGTCACATTTGGTCTGCGGCATGAATTTGAGGAACCGCTGAGCGTTCGACACAATTGCGGGATACACAACATCGGCCGGAGTGTGATACGCAGTCCGATCGGGAGAATTCCAGCGGTCCGAAGCGATCCAGACACCAGCCGTTGGATATAAAGCGACCGATGCGGCGACCTTATTACCCGAGTTTTTGGTCAGGCCGAGCGCCAGCATGGCCTGAGTCTCGTCCACCCCAAACTGTCTTTCCATGAGGTTCCCGTCGACATAGTGGCCTTCCACAAAGAGCCGAATGAGAATGCCGGTAACGTCATCGCTGGTCGAGGACGGCATCTCCGCTGCCTCAAACTCTTCCTCAAAGTTTTGCAGTGAAGAAATTCCAAGTCGCGCGCACAGTGTGGCTTCTGTAAAGACAGCGCGCTCGAGCAGATCCCGAACGAGCGCGAAGTGCGAATCCTGACCAGGGAGTAGCACCCGGGCTAAGCCTCCAGGTGTGGAGTTGATGGCGGCTCCTCCCGCATAGGTTCCGGATCGGCAGGAGGCTTCGACGGATTAGGGTCCGGTACAGGGGGTGTCAGCATCAAACGTGTGAGCATTGAGCAAGCCACATTGATGAATCGAAGAAAGACGCAATCCGGTGCAGTGAGCGGAACGGTGATTGTAGCCATCCTTCTCGCCATTGTCGCCTCAACCGCCGGCGGTTTGATCTGGTACAAGCAGCAGCCGCAAGTGCTGCCCCCGGCGCGCAACGACGATAACGGAATTATGCTGCTGATTCCAGCCGGGCCGTTCCTGCAAGGCGAGACCAAACAGCAGGCGGTAGCGCCCGCGTTCTACATCGACCGGACTGAGGTAACGAATCGGATGTATGCCGCTTTCTGCCGTGCGACGGGCCATGCACTACCGGAAAACTTTCCCGCCGATAAGCCGAATTTGCCTGTAGTGGACATCGCCATTGAGGACGCCACAGCCTTTGCGAAGTACGCGGGGAAGCGCTTGCCGGACGCTCTCGAGTGGGAGAAAGCGTTTCGTGGAGCAGGTGGACGCGTGTATCCGTGGGGCGATACGCCCGATAACAGCAAGGCGAACGTAGAAGCAAAAGAGCTGATCCTTGCCGACGCGATGCCAGAGGGAGGCAGCCAGTACAACATCCTGCAGATGGCCGGCAATGCTGCTGAGTTTGTTCGTACGGTCAACCCACCGACACCAGCGGACGTGGAACGAATGGCCAGCCAGATGACTCCTGCCCCGACGGCAAAAGAAGCCTGGTATGGAGTGAAAGGGGGAGCCTTCAACCAGACTCTGGCGGCAGCGCTTCCCTGGAAATATGAAGCTGTGCCAGCCCGCTTCCACTCACCCTTTGTAGGTTTTCGCTGCGTTCGGGACGCCACGCGGCGGTGAGGTTGCCTTAAGGGGCAATCAGGCTTTGGAAACCTGCGACGGGTGAGCCATGGTTATCTCCCGGTACCTTGAGAAGTCCCCAGTGTCGAAGGTCAGCATACTTGTCAATGAGTGAACTTTCATCGCGGCAATGCTTCAGGGGCGCTGGTGGTACAGAAAACGTCGGCTCATCGCCTCCTCAGACAAAAGCGGAGTGACAGGGTGAGTTGCTGCCCACTGAAGCAGCGCACTTACTCTCTCCTCAGGTGCCAGCGCCTTCACAATTGCAGGCGATGCGTGGGCGATCAAACGCTCCTGCAGAAGCGCCTCGAGTGTCACGCCAGTGATCCTAGCCTCGCTTGTGTAGAGTGCTTCTACTTCAGGTGGTAGTTCTATCGTAAGGGTCAAGGGATCGCACTCCTACCTTCATCGTATGCCGTCAGATTCTTCTTCATCGCCCGTCCTGATTCTCGGCGCGGGGTATACAGGGCGCCGCGTCGCACAGCTGCTTGCATCCTGCGACATGGAAACGGTAGTCACGACCAGGAGTTCGGGACAGCTCCAGATTCCCTGGGTCACTTCCGTCGCCTTCGAGGCGTCAACTGCTACCGATCTCAGCTTCATCCCGGTCGGTGCGCGCATTTTGTATTCGATTCCAGCATTAGGCGACACACCGGATCCCAGCCCCGTTTTGATCGGCAATCTGGCACAACGGCGGCCAACGCGCGTTGTCTATATCTCGACGACGGGCGTCTATGGCGAGCACGAAAAAGTGA
>JACMLA010000035.1 GCA_014379815.1 Bryobacteraceae bacterium
AGAGCGGGCCGAAAAACGCCACGTCGAATACCTCAAAAAGACCGTAGCCCCGCTGGCCCGCTGGGACTTTCCCCCAGCAAATGAAGAGAAATTGGGTTCGCTCGGTCAGATAAACTTATTCGAAGACACTCCGGTGCAGGAGACGCCGCCAGCGCAGCCAAATCCCGTGGACGCCCAGCCAATTCCCATGGAAGCGCAACCAATTCTGACGCCCGAGGCCGCATAACACAGGATCACAGCGTAAACCAAGGTCCCCAAAAAGCAAATCAGAACCACTCACGCCACAGGTCCACCAGGAAACCCAGAGCTCCAAAAAGCAAAAGGCCCAGTGTCTCCACCAGGCCAAATGCGTCCTCAACTAAGCGGGCGGTCTAAAAGAAGATACGCATACCGAGCTGAATCATACGCGGAAAATTGGCCTGACTGGTAATTCTGCCAAAGGACCCGTTGCCAAGCGCCGTGTTAGGAGCGCGGAACAGCGGAGTATTGAAAGCGTTCAGCGCCTCAGCCCGGAACTGCACTCGCACCTTCTCAGCGATCGAAGCGGTCTTGAAGACTGACAGGTCACAGTTGGCCTGACCGGGACCGCGCATTGGGATAGTTCTGCTAACGTTGCCGAGAGTAAACGCAGCCGCATCGCTAAACGCAGCCCGGTTGATCCAGTTATCGATCTTGCTGCCGGCTTCTCCCTCAACCTCGGGCGAGACTCCTGTCGCATTCGGTCGCTGCCGGGAAGCACCAAGCGATGCATTGCCATTGTTGTTCATGAAGATCTGCAGAGGATAGCCTGTCTGGATCGTGGTAACTGCGTTTACCGACCATCCTCCAATCACTAGGTCCATTACTCTGTTGGTGGATGTCAGGAACGTTTTACCTTTACCGAAGGGCAGTTCGTACGTAGTCGCACTGGTGAAGCGATGGGGCGAGTGGAGGTAAGAAAGACCATATTCGCCGCCCAGGGAGTAAACATCCTGAGGTCCGCTGTTGCCGGCATTCAGGAAGTTTCCAGGACCACCGCCGCCCATGTCAAAGTTCTTCGACCAAGTATAGGCCCCGATAAAGGTAAGACCGCTGGAGTAGCGCTTCTGCAGTTTGAGGACCGCCGAATCGTATTGCGCCATGTTGCGACTGCCAAAGTTCAGGTTGACTGCAGCAAACTGGGGATGCGGTCGGAGCAGCTGGTTTCGTGCCACGGTCGCTCCGCCAATCGTGTTTAAGCCGCCTCGCTGGTAGAAAGGATTAGCAACAGTTTGGTTCAAAGCCGCACCCTGATTCCAGAAACTTGGGTTGAGCTGGTTGTAATTGAAAGAAGCAGTTGTCCACGTCAGGTCGGCAGTGCGGGATCCCGAGTAGCCTCCCGACACCACAAGGGAGCTGTTGATCTGATATTGCACGTCCACCGAGAACTGCTGTACCCGCGTCGACGTGGCATTCGGATCGAAAATTGTAAGCGATTTGCCGATGCCGGTCTGCGCGCCAAGTGTATTGCCAACCGGCCGGTCCAGACCGTTCGGGAATGGATTAGAGAGAGAGATGGCGGGAGTCCTGTTGCCATCGATGGACGCGGCCGGCTGAGTATTCGCAGTAATGCCTTCGGTATTCAGAGGCGAGCCCACGTAGAACATCGGTGCCCAGAAGATACCGTATCCACCGCGAAGCACGATCTTGGGCGTAAGCTGATAGGCGACTCCGATCCTGGGTGAAAACTTGTTAAGGTTGGGGTTTCCGGTAGTGGAGCTTTGTCCATCGACGCCAGCAAAGCGGAACACTCCCCTTGTTTCGACGCCCGCAGCCGCCCCAAGTGGGTTAACAGCGCTTGCGTCGAAGCCAGTGATCAGGTTGTTGTAGGTCTCACGAAGCCCCGTCTCGCGCTCCCAGCGCAATCCAAGGTTCAGTGTCAACTTGGGCGTCACGCGGAAATCGTCCTGAATGTAGAGTGCGTTGTAGTCCGAATACTGATACAGAACAGTGGGAATGTAACCGGTAGCCGCCGCCCCCCCTGATGGCGCGCCAAGCAGCAAGTCCGCTATGTCGGAACCCGTTGCGCTGCTGGACGAGTTGGAGTTCTGTCGCGTGAAGTTGTTGCTGAAACTGAATGCTCCCGAGCTGTTCTGCAAGTCCACGCCATCGGCGTGCAAGCGCCGGAAATCGTAGCCAAACTTCAGGCTGTGCTTGCCAACGTACTTGGACGCCGACGCGCCGAAGTTCTTGGAATGGTGAATATAGTTGAAATTGTTGTTCGTCCCCAGACCATAGGCGGTCTGCATCGCGAAGTTGGGAAAGGTGCGAGAAGGGATATCCCGGACAAAGGCCTGATTGAATCCGAGGCTCGCCACATCGAAGCCCTGCGACTTCTGCTCCCCAATGTTCGGGAACCGGTTGAATCCGTAGCGAACCGCAACCACCCACGTGGCAGACGGAGTCATCGTAGAATTCACCTGCGTGGCATTCACCTTGCGATACAGCAGCCATTGACCCGGCGACGATATGTTACCGAAGTTGTTCTCTCCCGGTTCGGATGAGTTGTACTTCAGGTAGCTGACGCTGGCGCGCCACCATGAGGTGAGCTGATGGTCGAGCTTGATAAAGTGCTGGTCGGCTATCGAGGGAAGCTGGCTCCCCGCAGCAACATTCGGACTTCCATAGAAGGCCGACGTCCGCGTTGGGTTAACGTAGGTCGCAGCAACATTGCGGCCCACCGTGTCGATGCGGTTCGCTGGAATCACATTACCGGCAAACGGATTCCTTGTCCCGTCAGGCTGCGTCGAGGCCGGGTCGTAGATCGTCAGCTGATTACCGGCGCTGTTACGAGTCTGCGAGAAATCACCAGTACGTTCGAGTGCAGTCGGGGTATACGCCTCCAGAGAAGCTGCCTGCGTGTCACGATATCCTTCAAACCCCAGCCAAAAGAACGTCTTGTTGGTGCCGTTGTAAACCTTGGGAATCCGGATCGGGCCACCGAAAGAACCACCGTAGTTACGGAACGGCTGCTCGCTAATTGGAATGCCGCTGCGGTTGTTAAAGAACGTGTTCGCCAGCCAGCTGGTTTCGCGCATGTAACCCAGCAGCGATCCATGATACTGATTGGTTCCGCTCTTCAGCAGTGTGTTGAACATGCCTCCGCCGGTCCGGCCCATCTCCGAATCGTACGTGGAGTACTGCACCTTCATCTCTTCCACCGCTTCAAGCGATGGGATGATTACCGCGCGGTTTGAGAAATCGGTAATAGGGATTCCGTCCAGCAGATAGTTATTGCCACGCACCGGACCGCCATTAATGGAGATCTGCGACGAGCCCGACTGATCCTGCATTCGGTTATAAGCAGGGTTGCCCGCCTGCTGTACTGTGGGTGCCAGCCTTGACAGCATAAACGGATTGCGTCCCAGGTTGGGCAAATCCACAACCTGCTGCCGTTCGATCACCTGACCCTGCGAAGCAGTTGCGGTGTCCAGCAACGGTGTCTCCGCGACAACTGTCACCGCTTCCGAAACACTTCCTACTTCCATCTTCACGTCGACCTGGAGAAATTGCTGCGTCCCAACCAGGATGCCTGTCTGTTCGTACTTCTTGAAGCCAACTGCTTCCGCATCCAGGCGGTACGTCGCCGGCGTTATGGAAGAAAAGTTGTATTCCCCGGATTCGTTGGTCAGCGCGGAACGGGTCTGGTTGGTCCCCTGATCCACCAGTGTGACCTTCGATCCAGCGATGACTTTCCCTTGTGCGTCAGCAACAAAACCACGCAGGCCGCCGTAGGTGGACTGTGCGTGCAAAGCGATTGTGCCCACAGCGAGCGCTCCCAACAGCGCCAGCACGCGGACGTCCGAGACTAATCTCACGGAAGTTCCTCCTGGATTTTTTTGGCGTGAATACTTCAGGCGACGTGGGCTACAACTCTGACTCCCGACACAGGCGGGCTAGTTTGACGGGTGAGTGGATACTATCATAAGTGCAGTCACTCGGGCGGCACCAATGAAATTTTGTTATGGGCCCCATCCTGCGGAGCCCTTGCACACTACCAGTACAGCTTGAGCGCAACCTGCATCTGACGAGGCGTATTCACCTGGTTCGTGACGACACCGAAATCGTTGCTGTTCAGATTGCTGTTGCCTGTGCCAAAGACGGTGCGGTTCAACAGATTGAATGCCTCGCCTCGTAAATCGATGCGAAGATTCTCACGTAACGTAAATGTCTTGGCCACACTTACGTTCTCGTTCTGGTTCCAGAAGCCACGCAACTTGGGGTTGTAGCGGGTCGCGTTCCCAAAGGCAAAATTGGGCTGGGCAGGAAACTGCGAAGCTGGTTTATAAAAGCGGTCGACAGCCGGGTCGAACTTGTCACCCTGAAGCGGTGCCTGCCAGTTATCGTACGAATCGATCACCGGCCGCGTTTGCGCGTTAAAGATAGGCAGAGGGTTATTTCGCGTTAATGCTATCGGATTGCCGCTGCTATAGATCTGGATCGCACTAACCCGCCATCCGCCCAGCACGTAACTGGAAAAGCCCTTCGAGAGCCAGCGCTTGCCTTTGCCGAAAGGCATCTCCCAGAGAGTGCTGACCTTGATGACGTGCGTCTGGTCGAAGGCACCGATCGACTTCTCGAGTCCCCGGTTGTAGTGGTCCTGTGCCGCTGTGACCGTATTGGCGAAGTAGTTGTCAGAATCTGTCAGGACTTTGGAAAAGACATAGTTCCAGTTGAACGTGAGTCCCGACGCGAATCTCCGGTCCAGTTTCAAAACCAAAGCGTGATACGAGGAGTGCCCGCTCTTGTCTCCGTTCTGTTCGCCCGTGTTGATGTTCTGGTATTGCGGAAACGGCCGCAGCGCCTGAGCCACAGTCCGCAGTCGCTGAGTCGCGAAATTGGGGTAGGGTATCGGAATGTTGGCCGCCCGAGCCTGAGCAGAATTGATATCCGCCCGCAAAAGCGAGAGCGCCTGATCGGGGCCGTATTGCTGAACCAGTCGGTTGTATGTCTCGGTTGGAACCTGGTTCAGGTTGATCTGCCGGGTCTGTAAATGCGTGCCGACGTTGGCGTTGTAAGCCGCTTCTACCACCGTGTTCGTCAGAACTTCACGCTGCACCGAGATACTCCAGAAGAGATTCTCAGGAGCGCGCGTGGCTTCCTGTCCCTGCCAGAAATCTACGTCGTTGCCGTTCGAGAATGCCGGATCCAGCGAAGGCGGCAGCGTATAGGGAGGAAGGCCCCGATCAAGCTGAAACGTGGGTGTAATACCCTGGTCGGCATTGTTGAAAACGTACTGGCCAATAAATCCGGCAAAGTGTCCGCTACCCTGGACTGCGGTCACTCGTGAGAAAGAACGGCCAGCACCTACACGAATCGTACTCTTCGGGTCCAGCTGATAGGCAAATCCAAGCCGGGGTCCCCACGCGCCATACCAGCCAGGAACAAGCGACCTCTTATTCTCGCGTCCGTCACCGAAGCCGGCAAACCAGAGTGCTCCTGGATAGTTGTTCGCTCCCGGGTTCGGACGTGTTGGATTCAGATCGGAATACTCATCCAGACCCGACCGGGGTGGCAGCGTAAATTCGTAGCGCAGTCCATAGTTGATGGTCAACTTGCGCGTCGCTCTCCAGTCATCCTGCGCATAGAAGCCGAAGTACGGAAACTTCTGGTTCACATACCGAATCGTTTCGGTTCTGCCCAGGAACGTATCGCCAATCAGAAACGATGCGAACGAGTTGCCACCGCTGGCAGGAAAGGCAGTATTGCCCGGGACTCCGGTGTTGAGGTAACTGAAATCGGCCCGCCCGGAAATGTCCTGCTGGCCAAAGCCATTCGCATTCTGTTCCATCCACGTCAGGCCAAATTTGTAGGTGTGTGAGCCCCGTATCCAGCTCAGGTCATTCTTGAAGCTCTTGCCCGGCTGGTCTGTACCGTTAAATGCCGTGCTGTTCCACGGCGAGAACTCCGTGAAGTTCAGACTGGGAAAGTTGACGTTGCAGTCGACGACGTTCCTGATGCAGACCTTGTCCCTCCAGTTGCCGCCTGTCGCACCGGAGAAGCTGTTCTTCGTGAACGCATTCCAGAAGTAAGAAGCATGGTTCACCAGGGTTGCGGTGATCGTGTAGTCGTGAGTAATCCGGTTCGCGTCAGTACCCCAGTCCTGGATTTGCCCGTTCCAAAGTGGACCCGGAAGTCCCGGAGGTCCACCCGGACCTGGCTCGTTCCGGAACGTCGTCATGTTCCACAGATAGCTCAGGCGATGCCTGCTGCCCAGCATCTGGTCTCCCTTGACGCTCCATTTATCTGTCGGCGTTACGAGACTCCCGCCGGTCACAATATAGTTCTGGCGGACATAGGCGCTCGTCCCCGGGACGCCGCCACGGTTCGGCCTCAAGTCCCCGGCAAAACCAAGGATCGACCTCGCTACGGAACTGAACCGGTTCGCCGGGATCCTGTTTCCGGGGAATTGATCCCGGACAAAGCCGCTGCCGTTCGGGTTAGCCCTGATGGTCTCAGGATCGTAGATCGGGATCAGACGATTGTTCGTGTCGACCCAGTTAGAAAAATCACCCTGAAACATCTCCGGAGTCGGAACGTTGAAAATGGTCGCATTGGCACCCACGCGGTTCCGGAAGCCTTCGAACGAGACAAAGAAGAACGACTTGTTGCGCCCGTCATAGATCTTCGGCAACACAACTGGCCCACCCACTGTGAAGCCGTAATCGTTCTGCCGGTAGACAGAGCGAGTCCTGGCGAAGAAGCCGCGCGCATCCATCGCGTCATTGCGCAGAAAGTCATACGCCGAGCCGTGGATCTGATTCGTCCCGGACTTGGACGCGAACGTCATCACGCCGCCCCCGGCCTGTCCATACTCTGCCTTGAAGCCGTTGGTATCGACCGTAAACTCAGTCAGCGCTTCCACCGAGGGGGTATTCAAAGCAGCTTCGGCGGTATCGGAAGAGCGATTGGTTCCCACGCTGTGGCCGTCCAGCGTGGCGTCCCACGCCGAAGCCTGACCGCCTCCGATGGCAAGTCTTTGCCCGTCGCCCTTTGCTTCGGCTGCGACCTGAACGAGATTGAACGGGCTTCGCATTGCACCGCCAACAACCAGCGGCAATTCATCAACCAGCTTGTTTTGCACCTGCGTGGAGACTTTGGCGTTGTCGGTCTGAATTACCTGAGCGACAGCCTGCACTTCAACCGTCTCGGTGACCTGGCCAAGCTGCAACTGGACGTCGACCCGGATGCTGCTCGCGGCGGCAACGACGACATTCGTCTGGACGTTCTTCTTGAAACCCGGCGCGACAATCTCAACCCGGTAGGTACCCGGCAACAGATTGGGGACGTTGTAATCCCCTGATCCGGTGCTCGAGGCCGTGGTCGTTGCATTCGTGCTGAGATTGATGACGGTCAGCGTGGCAGCTGCAATCGCCGCGCCTCCCGGATCGGTGACGAGACCTGTGATGTTGCCGCGTTCGCTTTGTGCGAACAACATGGAACTGGTGAGAAGTGCAAAGCAAAGACGCAGACGTAGCATCCCGAAACCTCCAGAGACCTGGTGGGGATAGATCTATCACCTTCTACGAGCGCTCCGCAAGTGACCCCAGGTTTTCAGGTCCCGGCTGCAACCCAAGCTGCCTGGCATTCGTCTCGTTACCTTTTCCGCTGGACAAATTCCTGGAATGTGTCGATAATGCAGAAATAGCGTTACCGGATCACCTGTCCCGATCCCCCCTTGCCCCGTCAGCTTCCGCCCTGTTGCGCCCAGAACCGTGGATCGTTCCGCCTGAGCACCAAATCGTTGCGCCCGAACTGTAAAACTTTCTGCCAGGCCGACGCTTTCCTGCTCACGCGATGTTCTGTTCACGCATTTTAAACTAGATAAGGTTGTTCCGAGCCGCATCTTGCTCGGCTGCTGACTTCGTTCCCTAAGGAGCTTTCCTATGTCTCAAGTCGTTACGGAAGAAATGAAACGTGATTTCGTTCGGCGGGGATTCAGCCGCCGATCCTTTGGCCGGATCTCCACCCTTCTGGGTGCAGGCGCCGCGTCACTCCCCTTTTTTAATGAGAGCGCGATGGCGCAGCTTTCGATGATCGGATCCATGCCGGCAGATGCGGTGAAGATCAACGCGAATGAGAACCCTCTCGGACCCTGTCCGGAAGCTCTGGAAGCGATGTCCAGCGTGTTGCGCGGAGGCGGACGCTACCTTTACGAAGAATCGTTCAATTTTGCCAAGACCCTCGCCGATGTTGAGGGCGTGAAGTCGACCTATGTCCGGCCTTATCCCGGATCCAGCGGTCCTTTGCATCAGGCAGTTCTCGCATTCACGTCACCGGAGAAGAGCTTCGTCATGGGTGACCCCGGTTACGAAGCCGGCGAACGTGCCGCCAGATTCATCGGAGCCAAGGTTGTCAAAGTACCTCTGAAGAAAGATTACTCGCATGATGTGAAGGCAATGGTCGCCGCTTCTGAGAACGCGGGCCTCATCTACATCTGCAACCCAAACAATCCAACCGGCACGATCACCTCCCGCTCCGACATCGAATGGCTCTACGCAAATAAGCCCAAGGGCTCCATTCTGCTGATCGATGAAGCGTACATCCATCTGTCGAAGTCGGCGATCCCGTGTTCCGATATGGCCGGCGCGGACAAAGACGTATTGATCCTCAGAACCTTCTCCAAGCTCTACGGCA
>JACMLA010000304.1 GCA_014379815.1 Bryobacteraceae bacterium
GCGCCACTCACTGGTTTTGAAGACCAGGTCCGGCACCGGCCGAAACGGGCTTCCTCTACTATCCATACTGATTGTATGGTTTGGTTCCTTCTACTCTTCGCTGCAGGGGCTTCGGCTGCCGAGCCACCTTCAGACATTGCCCGGCGCATGGCGGTCAGGGAAGGCGCGAGCGAAGCAGATCGCGCGAATTACACTTACCGGCAAACGGTCTCGGTGATGGAGTACGGAGAAAGAAATCGCCTGGGCGGTGAGTACCGCGAGGTACGGGAAGTGATTTTCTCCCCTCAGGGCGAAAGAACTGAACAGATGGTGGGACGTCCGACTAACACACTGCGGAACCTTCAGATGACAGAGGAGGATTTTGCGGATGTCCGGAATCTTCAGCCAATGCTTCTGACGGAGGAGAAACTCCGACTCTACGAGTTTGTGCCTAAGGGAGAGGAGACGGTCGAAGGTATCGTTTGCTGGGTCCTGCAGGTGCGTCCAAGGCAGATTCTGTACGGAATGAGGCTGTTCGAAGGTTCGGTGTGGGTAGATCAGCGGGATTTCTCCATCATTCGAAGTGAAGGCCGGGCGGTGCCTCAGATACGCAGCAACCGGCCGGGCAAAGAGAATTTGTTTCCGTCTTTCACGACGGTACGGGCAAAAGTGGGCGGTTACTGGTTTCCGTCGGTTACACAGGGCGACGACACGCTCGCGTTCAGCACCGGTCCTGTGCGCATGAGGCTGACGATTCGCTACCGGGATTACAAACGCTTTGCGGCGGAGTCGAAGGTGACTCCCGATGCGGACAAGTAACTTTTTTGCCGGGCCACGGTAGTCAATTGCAGAAGAGCCACGTGGAGACCGCAACTTTGAGAATCGAGCACGCCGCCCGGACAGGCGCGGACCCGATGGCAGTCTCGGGCGACGAGGCCATCATGCTGCAGGTGCGCGCCGGGCACACCAGTCTGCTGGCGGAGTTGTTTGAGCGGCACCATCGCCAGGTCTATGGATTCTTTTACCGGATGACGAGCAGCCGGGAAATGAGTGAAGACCTGGTGCAGGACGTTTTTCTGCGAATTCTGCGATACCGGGAAACGTACCAGCCGAAGACGTCTTTTACGGCGTGGATGTTTGGAATCGCACGAAACGCGATGATCGATCAGATGCGCAAACGCAGGCCGGAAACGGTACTGGATGATAGTGCGCCGGAGATTCAGAGCTTTGAGCCGGGGGTTGACGATCGGCTTAGAGCGCGACAGGAAACCGAAATCCTGCAAAGGGCGCTGGCGTCTCTTCCGGCGGATAAACGAGAAGTTCTGATTCTGAGCCGTTATCAGGATATGAAGTACGAGGAAATTGGCCGCCTGCTCGGATGCGAGCCGAATGCGGTCAAACAGCGGGTTTTTCGGGCGGTGAAAGCGCTTGGAGACCGGTTCGCGGAGATGTCTGGGAGGGCGTTATGACTTGCGAAGAAGCAAGACTGCTGGTCGCCGACGAGATCGGTGGCGCTCGTTCGGGCAGTGGGGAAACTGAAGAGCATCTGGCAGGTTGCGAAGCCTGTCGGGCTGAAGCCGAAGTGGTTCGGTCGATGTGGCGGAGGATGCGGGAATTGCCCGATCCGGAGCCGCGACAGTGGGTGGCTACTCGTTTCTATGCTGCGCTGGACGCTTATCAACAGGGGATGCTGGAAAAACGATCGGTGTTCTGGAAATGGTGGCCTTCGCAGCCGGGCTGGCAACTGGCATTGAGCCTTGGCTGCCTGGCGATGGGACTGTTTACCGGCGCAATGATCGGAGGCCGCGGAGGCGCTGCGTCTTCTCAACAAATGGCCGAGCTTCACAAGGAGATGACCGGCATGCGGCAGATGGTTACGCTTTCGTTGCTGCAGCAGCAGTCCGCTTCCGAGAGACTGCGCGGGGTGACCTGGAGTTACCGAACGGAGCCGAACGATATGGAAGTTCTCTCGGCGCTGCTGCGTACTGCGACAACGGACAACAACGTGGACGTGCGGCTGGCGGCGGTCGATTCTTTGAGAAATTTTGCCGATAGCGCGGTCGCACGAAGGGGTCTGATCAATGCTTTGTCAAAGCAGGATTCCCCTCTGGTGCAGGTGTCGATTATCGACGCGCTGGTAGAGTTGCGGGAGAAAACGGCTGCACCCGCCTTGCGAACTATGGCTAAAAGTCCGGAACTCAATGCAAGCGTGCAGAAGAGAATCTCGGAAGCACTGCGAACTTTCGAATAGTTGAGCGGAGGAGTGATGGGTATCAGGATTTCAGGCGCATGCGCGCTTATGTTACCGGTGTGCCTGTTCGCGGCTGAACATGCGGCTGAACACCATGTTGCTGAACATCGGGACAAGTGGAGCAGAACCTTTAAAATTGGCGCCGGGCAAGATCGCCAGCTCACGATCGAGAATATCACCGGAAACATCAAAGTGACTGGAGATTCCGGCAGCGAAGTCCGGGTAACGGTGCATGAGTCGTGGCATTCCGACAGTGCGGAGGATCTGGCGAAAGCCCGTGCCGATGTGAAGCTCGCTACTTCGCAGTCAGGGAACATGGTGCGCCTTTATCTGGACGGTCCATTTCGCGATAAAGACCACTGGCGTGAGAAAAATCGTTGGGAGAACGAAGTGCACTTTCGACACGATTTCGAGGTACTGGTGCCGCGGGACATCAATCTCGACCTGAAGACAATTAACGGCCGGGAGCTGGCGGTGACGAACGTCAACGGCGAGTTCAACCTGCACAACATCAACGGCTCTGTAACACTGACGAACGCTACGGGATGGGGCACGTTCAAGACGATCAACGGATCGGTAAAAGCGGTGTTCGACAGCAATCCGTCGAAGCCGTCGAAATTTGAAACTCTGAATGGCTCGATCGACGTGACGTTTCGTCCGGATCTGAATGCAGACCTTCGGTTGAGCACGATGCACGGTGAAGTATACACAGATTTCGAGGTGGTACCGCTGACTACTCCGGTGTCGTCCGAGCGGTTTGGCGAAGGCAGAAAGTACCGCATCAACAGCCGCCGCAGCGTGCGTGTGGGAAGCGGCGGAACGGAACACGAATTCAAGACAATGAACGGCTCTATCAAGATCCGGAAAGACGGAAAGTAACACGGAA
>JACMLA010000036.1 GCA_014379815.1 Bryobacteraceae bacterium
GATCTGTATGCGTTAGCTCTAACCTCACCCACGCTGGCGATCTCCTTCGGCGCCAATGCCCAAAACTCTTCGTCTCCAAACGGAGGCTCCGCCAGGTCGAGGCGATCCGGATGGTCCGGGAAAACCGATATACCGAGCGGCAGAACCTCGGTTCCTCCGCTCGTCCGTTCGTGCTCTGCGGTCTCCCAGTCCGGCGATCGCCTACGGGGTGCCTGCTGCATGAACGCCGAAACGGGCAGGTCGTCCTACAGGTTACTGGGCACCCGAGCTATGGTATGCCCTGGGGACAGGATCGCCTGGTCCCGATCTTCCTCGCCACAATGGCAATCCGCCAAAAGACATCGAGGATCACCTTCGAAAGTGCTGCCGCTATGCTCGATACTTTCTGGATGCAACAGGGAGGTTCACAGTACCGGAGGCTGGTGGACTCGTTCCAGCGGATCTTCGGAGCAACCATCTACTTCGGAACGGATTCGCAAAGGCTTCCCGCAGCGGTGATTCATCGAGCCCGATTCAACTTCATGTCCGAAGCGCGGATCTGGTACTCACGCGACCCGGAGCAGAAATTGCTGCCAGGCGACTGCCAAAACAGCATCATCCTCGGCGACGAATTCTACCGAGAGATTCTGAGCCACCCGATACCCACGGATCTGGAGGCGGCCAAGGTTCTCTCAGCCAGTCCCGCAGCGCTCGATCTGTTTACCTGGCTCTCTTACCGGTGCTTCACAGCTCGTGGTTGTGAGCGAGTTCCACCATTTGGGGAGTTAGGGCTGGTGAGTCAGCTTGGCAGCACGGAATATGCCAGACCTGGAAAGTTTCGCGAGAAGCTGGAAGGCTGGTTGAAGCTCGTCAAGGCGATGTGGCCAGAGTGTCCGGCGCACATCGACCAGGACGGGCGGGCGCTCTGGGTGCATAACGCCGCTGCCTTGCGTCCGCGAGATTAGCGGCCAGCATGAGATGTGCCCGTTGAGCGTTTGAAATGTCGAACCTTTCAACCCAGCAATAAGGAAACGTCCGCACGTACAGTCCAGCCGTGTGCATTGAGCTCGACTCGGTTCGGCAAACCTTCTGTAACGTCCGTCTCCGGAAGCCGTTCTGACACAAGATTTAAGCCGTCGTTAATCGAGTCCGTACCGAAGAAGATCGTGGCGCCGAACACGCGCTCGAAAGCCTGCACGGGTCGGCGGTACTCGTTGCCTACGGTTTGCATCCCGAACGTTTCCAGCATCTCCGCCGCGTGTCCGGAAACGAATGACCTGGCCCCGCTGCTGGACCGCGAGTGTCGCCAAGAATATCGGGACGAGCCAGCTCATTCTTCGTGCCTCTCAGACTGCCAGCGAGGTCTATTAGATCTTTGCAACACTGCCCAGTAAGCTTTTCATAGTTGATACCGCAGCTCCGCGAGATTTGATGGACCGGCCTAAAGAAGATCTATGGGCGGATAAGTCGACTTGGCGAAGTAACTCCTCTGGCTGACGAGTGCTTCCGAGCATTGACCGTCGAACGACACAGACTTCCTGAAGGTCACTTATTCTCGAAGATAGTGAAAGCTCACGAAAGAGCGGCAAGGGGCTCAAAGATAAGCGCCTGATGGAGGGAACTTCCTGCGGTGACGCCGTCTGCTGATGCCCAGGTTGCGTTGTGCGGCACGCGAGCGATGTCTCCGGCAGCGTAGACGCCTGGGACTGTCGTCAATCTCGCGGCATCGGTGCGAATGATCGGACCGAATGGGCCGTCATCGAAAGCGCAGCCTAAGTGTTCGGCGAGTGAACTCGCCATACGTGTTTGGGAGCCGAGGTAAAGCGCTGCTACCTGTACAAGCCGGCCATCAGCGAGGCGGACTCCGGAGAGTTCTGGCTCTTGCCCTTCAAGCCCCACGACCGGCTGAGATTCTATCGAGACGTTGCGCTGAGCAAGCTTTGCACATGACAGTTCATCTGGCTGCGCCTGACCATTCAAAAAGAAAGTGGTGGGACCCCAGTCAGGGATCATCAGCGCCTGATGAACCGAGAGCGCAGCGACGCTCAGAACGCCAAGCTGCTTTCCCCTGAGCTCGTAGCCGTGACAGTAAGGGCAGTGGAGCACCGTTCTGCCCCAGCGCTCCGCGAGCCCCGGAATTGTGGGAAGGACATCGATCAAACCAAATGCAAGCACCAGCTTTGTCGCTTCGACTGTCTCGCCCGACTCAAGCGTGATACGAAAACCGTTTGGCTCAGGACAAGCGTCCTTTGCCACTCCATCGAGCATGGTCACAGCCGGGTACGCCTTAAGCTTTGCCTGTGCGTCCGCGATCATCTGGCGCGGGGGCACACCGTCCTGACCGAAGAAGCCGTGCGAAGCCGCGGCAAAACGATTACGAGGTTGACCTGCGTCGATGATGCAGACTTTCCGACCAGCACGAGCTATCTGCATCGCGGCAGACAGGCCGGCGTAGCTACCGCCAACGATAATCGCGTCATAATTCATCGCTGGTGTCCTACTCGTCGCGGGTTTTGCATCGATTCCTACCAGCTCAATAGATCCCGCACCGTCTTGACCTGGCGCTTACTAACGATGATCTCTTGATTGTTGTTCAGCGTAAGGAGCCAGCGCTGACTGCTTAACGGACTCATCTTGCGGACATGGTTTACGTTCACCAACGAGTTGCGATGCACCCTTTGGAAGTTCAGACCTTCCAGCCGAGTCTGCAACTCGCGTAGCGTCTGGGTCGCCAGCAGTTTGTGCTTGAGTGTGACGATCCACACCAAATCGCCGTCAGCCTGGAAAGCAAGCACTTCGTTTGTGTTCAGGAGGATGTACTCATCTCCGTTTCGTCCCACGATCCTTCTCGGCACAGGTGCGCTCGGCCGCGCACCGTCAGCGATCTCCTGCAACTGCGCAACTTGCTCAGCGACATCCTTCGGCTTACCGGAAAACTGCCTGACCCGTTGGAGGCTTAGCTGCAGGCGTTCGTGACTGATGGGCTTCAAAAGATAGTCAACTGCGCCGGCCTCGAATGCCCGGAGCGCATACTCATCGAAAGCCGTCACAATGACAATTGAGGGCAGAGGGCCCGATCGGAGTTCCTGGATAACCTCGAACCCACCCTTAGCCGGCATCTGAAGGTCAAGGAAGACCAGGTCCGGATGACAGGCAAGTATCTGGCTCAATGCCTTGTCGCCATCGTCAGCCTCGCCGACGATTTCCACGTCCGGTACAAGCTCGAGTTCTTCACGCAAGACCTTGCGTGCTATCGGCTCATCGTCGACGATCAGCACCCTCATATGGAACCTCCACATATCGCACGGGAGTCAGAGGAGCAGTCAGAAGAGATCTTCAAACGGGCGCAGAGTCGGCACGAACGGCCAGATCGCGTCGGTGAGCGGGCGCGCCGGGGCCCTCGACCGGAGCCTCAAAACTCACCACCGTAGCGCCCGAGTCGGACCTGATGTTTATCTCGCTGGCGGGGCCGTAAAGCAGGCATAACCGCTGCCGTACGTTCTTCAGGCCGATACCAGCCCCGTCGAGTGATGAACCATCAGAAGTGAAGTTTCCCCCGCTGTCGGACACCTCGACCCGCAGCCTTCTTCCAATCACCGTTGCCGTAACGCGGACCCATCCAGGACCGGACTTGTTCGCCACACCGTGTTTCACTGCATTCTCAACGAGCGGCTGGATCACGAGAACGGGAATCAAAACAGGGAGAGCATCCGGGCTCACTTCTATGTCGGTTTGGATCCGATCTCCAAGCCGGAGCTTCTCAATTTCAAGATACGCCTGCACGATCGCAAGTTCTTCGGAAAGTGCTATCGAAGTTCGGTCCGATTGCAAAAAGTATCGGAACACCTGCGACAAATTAAGGACCATCCTTCGAGCCCCTTCTGCCTGGCGTGGAATGGTACCGTACAAAGCATTCAAGGAATTGAACAAGAAATGCGGGTTGATTTGCGCTTGCAGTGCGCGGTACTCCGCCTCTGACACAAGGCGCTTCAATTGAGACGCGCGCAGCCGTTCCGCCTCCTCTGCGACCACTTTCGAAATACGGGAAAGACTTTGGAGATCCTCGCTGAGATAACGCCGTCCACCATGCCGGCGTCCAAGCAGCAGCAATTGGCAGCCGTCCTGGTGCAACCAAACGGGCATAACGGCTTCTAACCAGTTGCAGTCTGAAGACTGACGCCAGCGCGCGAAGTCGGA
>JACMLA010000305.1 GCA_014379815.1 Bryobacteraceae bacterium
GGAGGACACGTGGATCGTAATACCGGAACATCAGCTGGCTACCCTGTGGATCCCGCACCACCAGAAAGCGGCGAAGATGGCGTCGTAAGGTATCAAGCCTTGTGTCACATTTGAGAAAGACGCCCCAGCTATTCCCCCACGCCCGCCTAATGAATCTCCGCGTTTTCTGATCATCGTAGTCAAGTTGAATCAGGTAAGGAGCTACGACCGTCAACTCCGGGGACAGCGAACCACTGAATAGGCACCAGTGCTGCGAATAGAAACAATCCAGCAACATGCCGAATATACTGGCATCGCGCGCAGCATCGACAATCATCCAGACGTCACGTCGGAAACCATGAGGCCAGAGAAGGTTCTCGATCCGGGTTAGCGACTCGTTCGTCATCACTGATTGTTAGCAACAGACCGTTGCTAGTTCCTCCCTCATATAGGCACGAGCGCTTGGCCGGACCTGGCTCCCTCAACGAAGACAGCCGCCTGAGCCGCATAGTCGACATGAGGCGGAAACGTCGATGGTTCGGCAACTGGAGGCTCGCGGAATGGGACAGCTGCCGGTGTACGCGGCGGACGCTCGGGAAGCGGGTACGGTGTCGGCGTCCTGGCGCCTCCAGCCGACGCGGGTGTCGAAGCATGTGACGGTTCCCTGACCAGGCCGATACGCGTGGGACCGGCATGTACGTGTAACCGACCCGAAGCCAGCAGTTCTCCAACTCGATCAACGATGTCATGATCTGACATCCGTGAAAGATCCGACGAGCTGAATTCCTGTGATAACAGAGCTCGCATCGTGAGCATTTTGCTGACGTCCGTCTTAAAGGGCTCAAGCCACTGGCGAGCAGAAAAGCGATCCTGTAAATGGACCGCCGATTCACGTTCGCGGCAGCCGAGCCGTCGACAAAATTCCCAGTCGCGGAGCCATTGCATTCGTCACTTACCTGTGATGATCAGTTTACCTTTGGGAAGCAGATCTCTCGACTCAAAGGTCCACAGGCTAAGCGATGCTTCTGGATTTGCTGCAATTCGAGTTTGCGACAATCGCTTTGTGAAATTAGTCACAGTCCTGATTGCGCTCGTACTGCCCGCGTGGTCCCAGTACAGCGAGATGGCTGCCACCGACGATGGTGCGCAACTCTACTTCACCACTCCTCTGGTTACCCGTGAGGCTACGATCACCCAATTCCCCGAGAGTCGCATCTTTCGGTACGTCGGTAACTCCGTTGAGCTTTTCGCCGAGCGTGGCAATCTTGCGCCTACGAACTTCGCCGGTTCCAGTGACGGCGCACGATCGTTGAGCGTCAGTGGCGATGGCCAGAGTGTAACGTTCACTCTCACCAACATCTGCGTGAGCGGTGATAGCTGCACTTCTTCAGTCGAGAGAGCAGAGATTCGCGGGCGTAACTCACAGGTCGTTGGTAATGGTTCAGCCGTGATGAGCCGCAATGGCCAATGGGCGGTCCTGACCAGCAGCTTCCGCCCTCAGGTCCAACAGGAATACTCACTCATCAATCTCGCGACCGGGGCGCGTACAAACATCGATCCTCCGGCAACTCTGAATGGCCAGTTCTCACTGGCATCCGATGGGACCGTTCTATCGCGAAGGTCCACAGGCCCCGCGACCGGCTTCCAGTTGGGACTGCGCCGCGGCGACGAGTTTACTCCCCTCCGAATAACAGGCACGTTTGCGCTCCTCGGCATGAGCGACGATGCATCGACGGTCTATCTGAATCGCCAGGAGGTCGTTGGCAGCGCAAGCCTCGGCACTGTGCTCGTCGCTTATGATGTTCAGTCTGGCACAGAGAAGCGGATCCACGCAAGCTCAGCACAAGCCCAATACGTGCTGCTGGGCTTGAGTAACAACGGACACCGCGTCCTGTTTCGCGTTATCACACGATTCTTCAATGGTCCTGCCTTCGTCGGTGATGTCGACCTCGTCAAAACCGCACAGTTGAATCTGGGAACGGATGAAGCAAGTTCGTCGAGCACCATCTCAGGCTATGGAAACTACGTTTTCGTGGGCACAACAACGGGTAGGCTTCTTCGCTTTCCGTTAGACTCCCAAGCGAACGCCACCAGTCCCGAAGAGTTAGTGCCGTCGACAGTTTACATTCAGTTTCCCTTGCGCTTGTCTCCCGGCAGTCTCATCAAATTCAGTACGCCGCTACGCGACCAGAACCTGCAGGACCGCATCCTCGTATCAGGCCGACCTCTTTACGTCGTGGCGCGTGAAGGAAATCAAATCACCGCGCAAGTCCCCTGGGAGATAACTCCTGGCTTGGCCGAAGTGCGTCTTGACTTCACGTCCGACTCTCCCTTCTCACAGCAAGCGAATGCCATAGTTGCTCCAGAGGCACCGGAGTTCCTGTCTACCCGGCGCGTTCTCCAGGACTTCAGCGGCTACGTCACAGCCCTGCCACAACCGGGTGATGTCTTTCACATGTACTTCACCGGATTGGGTCCAGTCGATGGCCCGGTGCAGACCGGAGTCCCCGCGCCCATTGGCGAGTTGCGCTATATCACGGGAAACTTGCGTTGCCGTTTTCACAACGGAGCGTCAGACGCCGAAACAGTATTCGCCGGGCTCGCTCCGGGCTATATCGGTGTCTACCAGGTGACCTTTCGATTACCCGCAAATACGCCCAGCCAGCCCGTCAGCAGTATACAGTGTGGTCTTAACACTTCGTCTTTTGCAGTGTTTGGTGGGCCAAGCCTGCCCTAGGCGCAAATTCGGTACTTACTATTTGGCAGAAAAGGCCCAGTACTTCTACCGGCGTACGACAGATAAATTGTCATCGTTTAACCGGATATTCCGGTATATACTCTGAAACTGCCACCAGGCAAATCTCGACAATTTTGCAGGAGAAGTGTAAGTGTCTCTACAGAAAAGGGCCTTTGCTGAGTTCCTCGGCACATTCTGGCTCGTTTTTGGAGGTTGCGGCAGCGCTGTTCTGGCTGCGGCTTTTCCAAATGTGGGTATCGGTTTACTGGGCGTCTCCTTCGCCTTTGGCCTTACAGTTCTGACGATGGCCTACGCCATTGGTCATGTATCCGGATGTCATCTGAATCCCGCAGTTTCCGTTGGGCTTCTTACAGCTCGCCGGTTCCCCGCATCTGACTTGATTCCCTACGTTGTGGCTCAAGTCCTGGGTGCGATCGCAGCGGCTGGAACTCTGTACGTCATTGCCAGCGGGAAGGAGGGCTTCAGTCTCGCCGGTGGACTGGCGTCGAATGGATTCGGAGAGCACTCGCCGGGGGGCTATTCGCTGCTGGCTTGTCTGGTGACGGAAGTCGTTCTCACGTTTATCTTTCTCATGATTATCCTCGGATCGACTGACGAGCGTGCGCCCAAGGGCTTTGCGCCGTTGCCGATCGGACTAGGTCTCACCCTCGTCCATCTCATCGGTATTCCAGTGACCAACCTCAGCGTAAATCCCGCCCGCAGTACTGGGCCCGCTGTGCTTGTCGGAGATTGGGCAATCGCACAACTCTGGCTATTTTGGGCTGCCCCGCTCCTTGGTGCTGCGATCGCAGGCATCGCGTATCCGGCACTCTTCGGCGCTCCCGCAGCCGAGACAGCTTCTCCAAAAACCAGGACGGCAACCGCTTAAAGCCACTCGAAACAGGGCGTGTCCGGAATCCGCCAGACGCGCCTCTACGGCATGGCCAGCAGTTTTGGCGACGGCATGGGAGTATTCCGCCAGGCCGCCAGATCGGGCTCACGGATGGCCACCTGGCCATGATACTTTCCAGGATGCCGGACGGTAGACCAGCGGGGCGAAGCCATTAGATGTCGATGGGCATCCGGCCACGAGGGTAGTTCTGCGCTGTCCTGATTCCAGTGGCTCACAACAGCTTCAGAGCACCACACGGCGAGTTTCGGCATCGCCTGCGCATGCGCTCCCGCACCCCGGTAGCTTTTCATATCACGCTCGCCATCCCACATCGTGATCGTCCAAAATGTAAACTTGCGATCGAACAAAGTCGCGCCACCCCGAAAGCCAGGAGAAGCCGCGGCTTGCTGGATACTGCCAGAACTTAAGTTGAAGAACTGAGGAAGAAACAACAGGGATCGCAGGCGCAATCTCGTAACAGAAACGAACATCTGTCACTGATTGTAAAGTGGTGCACCCGCGAGCCCTGGTCACACTCAGCGCGCCTTCAAGAAGTTTCGGATCCACTCGAGTTCCACTTCAATCTGTCGGATGACCAGATCTACAATCCCCTCACCGGCCCTCGCCCGAGCGCTGGAAAGCGATTTGATGAAGCACAGGCTTGCCCTCTCTCGCGCCAGTTCTTCTTCCAAAAACACTTGCCGGGCTTTCATTACACGGGCCACCGCTGCAGGTGAGAGATGGATCGACAGGCCCAGCCATGTAGTAAAAGGCTGCGCAACTCGCGTGCGAGCCCAATCCATGCTAGTTAGCGACGCGGAGAGTTTTTTAAGACCTTCAGAAGTCGGCGCGTACACTGTGCGATCGCGAGCGCCATCCCCCGGTTGATCTTCCTGTGATTCAATCAGCTTCAGCGTCGAAAGCTTTTGAATCGCGTAATAGACCTGGGCCTTCGAGACTGACGCCCAATCGGCAACCTCCTGGCGTTCATACTCCCCAAGCAGTTCGTAGCCATGCATAGAGCGCTCAGCCAACAAACTCAGCACGATGAGATCGGCTGTGGTAAGTTGCCCAGTGCTTCGCGCTTTCCTGCCGCGGGTTGTGGGTGCTTTACCCTTCACACTTGATCTATAGTCTTAATCAGACTACGATAGTCTTATTAAGACCAATATGCCTCAGGAGTCTGGCTCGAGTCAATCGACGATGCAAGACAGGAGAGTAGCAGAGATGCCCAACTATGGCATCGACGCACCCGGTGTCGTTCAGGGAATGTTCGGTGGAGCACTCGCCGCAGGCGTTGTCGGACTGCTCCTGCTAGCCTATGCGCCGGGCTGGCTGTCGATCTTCGGCTACGCGATACTAGCCGTCGCTCTCGTTCCGCTCATCCTCGGAGTGTCGATGCTGCTGTATGCCTTCGTCGGAAAGCAGCGGTTCAGAGATCATCTGCTCCGCCAGCGTTCGTGGCGAGGTGACGAGACAGTCCTGGATATCGGAGCCGGACGCGGGCTAATGGCTATTGGGGCCGCGCTACGCGTTCCAACCGGTAGAGTCATCGCTCTCGATATCTGGAGCTCACGGGACCTCTCTGGTAACAACCCGGAAGGGCTGCAAAACAACGCTGCCCTCGAGGGTGTAGAAAGATTGGTCGAGATCGTCACTGCCGATGCCAGAAAGATCGATCTGCCCGACTCCAGCGTGGACGTCGTCCTCAGTGTTTTCTGCATTCACAACATCGAACCGGCCGCGGAGCAACAAAACGCTTGTCGTGAAATCACACGCGTTCTTAAACCAGGGGGTATCGCAATGATTGCAGACTTTCCGGGCGTTGGCGGCTACGTCGAGGTCTTTCGTCAAGCGGGATTGCAAGTGAAAGGCCCAATGCGGGCCGAATCCATTGCATTTGGAATCGCAGGCTATCTCGTAGCGACGAAACCGATAGCAAACTGACTTTTTGAGAGTGGTGGACCCGAGTAGACTCGAACTACCGACCTCTTCCGTGTCAAGGAAGCGCTCTAACCAACTGAGCTAC
>JACMLA010000037.1 GCA_014379815.1 Bryobacteraceae bacterium
GCTGGAACGGCATCGCTCCGCTTTATCGTGGCACCGCCGAAAGCAGAACCCGTCATCGTAAACTTTCGGGCCAACCTCACTGATGAGTCGAGGGCGCTTCTGGCCTCCCGGGTGAAACTATCCCGCGGCGATGTAGCTGGTGCGAGGGAAGCTCTGGCAGGTGCCGAAGAAAGCGACGCTGTTCTCACGGCACGTGCACGCATTCAGTCGCTCACCCGCGATCTCGATGGAGCGCGTACGCTACTGGAGCAGGTGCTGGCGCGCAGTCCTCGCAATAGCGACGCGCTAGCCGCGATGGGCTTCATCAGTTACGAGTTTCAGGACTACGTGATGGCGGAGCGGTATCTCCGAAAGGCAATGGAAATCAGTCCGAGTCCGGCGCTCCGTTCTGCGCTTGGGCAAATAGTCAGCAGACAAAAACTGTAAAGGAAAGCGAGGCCCAATGTTCAGAGCAGCCCTTCTCGTCGTGGTTCTATGCGGGACAACGTTGGCTCAGCAGACTGGTGTCAGCGGACGGGTGACCGACCAGAGCGGCGGCTCAGTACCGGGCACTGTACTGCGTATCACCGACCTTGCGAGCGGAAGATCGCAGGCGATTCTCTCGAATGAGACAGGATTCTACAGCTTCCCTGCGTTGCTTGCATCGGAGTATCGTTTGCGGGCTGAGGCGCCGGGCTTCACGCCGGTCGAGAAGACGATGACGATACTTGTGGGCAACATGCTGGAAGCCGATCTGACGTTGAAGCCCGCCGCGGTTACCTCCACCGTCGAAGTGCAGGCTGACGTTGCCGCTATTGAGACGACGTCGTCCCAGGTAGCGGGCAATATCGATCAGCGCCAGATGAAAGACATTCCGTTGAATGGACGCAACTGGATGGAACTGGCGATGTTGGTTCCCGGTATCACACGCAACTCGGTATCGGACGTGCCACTTGGTAATGAGAGCGGCAAATTTCAGATCAACGTTGACGGGCAGCAGGTAACGCAGAACACTGCCGGGACAGGGAGTCAGCAGGCCTACAGCCGTGAAGCGATTGCTGAGTTTTCAGATCATCACGAACCGCTTCGATGCGACGCTGGGAAGAAGCGCGCGCTTGCAGGTGAATGCACAGACGCGATCGGGTTCCAACAACTTCCATGGTTCGGTGTACGGCTACTTCCGCAACGACATGTTCAACGCGGCCGACAAGGTTGCCCGGCGGGTGCTGCCGTATTCCAATCAGCAATTCGGCGGGACGTTTGGTGGTCCGATTCTCAGGGACAAGCTGTGGTTCTTCTTCTCCTGGGAAGCCGAACGTGAGCCAGGCACGTTGTTTCTTACGCCGACAGGCTTCGGAGGCAGGAGCTATGATTTCGCCAGCCAGACCGATTCGCGAACCACTCTGAGTCGTGTTGACTATCAGCAATCGGATTCCAGCCGCCTGAGTCTAAGACTTAGCGGAAGCTGGTGGAAGAGCCCGTTCACCAATGTCGGCGGGACCGCGCATCCCTCGCGAGCCACAAACTCGACGCGGAAGGCATTGAGTGCGCTGGGAAGCTGGAACAAGTCGTTTACACCGACGCTCGTCAGCGACCTCAAAGTCGGATTCGCGTACAACAAGTGGACCAACGATCCTCTGGTGCAAAGCCAGGAGTACCGCCTGGGCACCCTTACTGTAGGAGCACCTTACAACTATCCTGGCGATCGTTTTCAGAACAGCATTCAAGTCCGGGACGACCTGTACTGGATGAAGGGTAAACACAACGTCAAGTTCGGGGGCGAGTACTTGAACATCCGGCACTACGGATTTTTTCAGCAGAATGTACGGGGTGTCGTAACGTCCTTCAGCAGAGTACCTGCTGATCTGGCTCAGGTGTTCCCGGAGTGGAACGATGCCTCGACATGGCGGCTCGATTTGCTGAGTCAGGGTGCGGCTTCCTACACGCAGGGCTTCGGTGACTTCAACCTGAACATCCGACGGAACACCCTGGGTTTCTGGGCGCAGGATGACTGGAAAGTCTCGAAGCGGTTGACGCTGAATCTGGGAGTACGCTACGACAACGACATCGGCATGCTGGGAAATTCGCCAAAGTTAAAGAGCGGGCTCCAGCTACCGGAAGGCGGTGACAACAACAACATCGCGCCCCGGCTTGGCTTTGCTTTGGACGTGACTGGTTCGCGGCGCACGGTGATTCGGGGAGGTATTGGACTGTACTACGCGGACATGATCGCGAACATGTTCTACAACCAGCAGCTCTTCAACGGCGAGACCACGATTCAGGCATCGGTAGACGCGAGACCGAATGCGCCTATCAACCTGGCCGCTCCGTTTGGCCAGTATACCGGCGCGGACTTCCTTGCTGGCACCGCGCCGACACCACAGCAATCGCTGCAGCTGGTGAATCCGGACGTGAGTACTCCCTATAGCTATCAGTTGTCACTTGGGATGGAGAAAGCGATAGGAGCGAACTGGACCGTTACGGCAGATTTTGTAAATTGGAGGCTGTATAACGAATGGTCGCGTATCGATGAGAATTTGTCCTATGATCCTGTGACCGGATTCAACGTGAACCCCAGCCGCGGGCGCC
>JACMLA010000306.1 GCA_014379815.1 Bryobacteraceae bacterium
CGCGAGACGTGCGAAGCGCAACGGAAAGGCATCGCGAGCCGCTGGACTCGACTGGTTGGGACTGATTCTCGACTCATCACTCATCATCTCCGCGGAGCGGCAGGGACAAACTGCGTACCAGATGATTGAAGGTTTCGGTGCCCGACTTGGCGATCCAGAGATTGCAGTTTCGGTGGTGACCGTACTGGAGTTGGCACACGGAATCGCGCGCGCTGATACCGGAGTAAGGCGATCTACCCGCCAGCAATTTCTGGACGACTTACTCACAGGCATGCCTGTCCATGTGGTGAATGTGCAGGTTGCACTGCGCGCAGGACATCTGGATGGGAGCCTTCAATCACAAGGAATACGAGTTGCCCTCGCTGACTTGCTGATAGGCGCAACCGCACTGGAACTGGGTTATTCTGTCGCGACCCACAACGTCCGCCATTTCCGATTGATTCCCAGCCTGCCTGTCTAACCGTTGTAGTCGCCGGGCGTCCCCTGCAGCGTATCCACTTCGAGAAAGGAAAGGAGACGCA
Source organism: Bryobacteraceae bacterium (assembly GCA_014379815.1). The sequence goes on from JACMLA010000306.1 coordinate 522, forward strand.
GCGACGGTACACAATTGGGGAGTACGGGAGGTACGCCGCGATATGTTCAGGCTGAGGTCCTCTTGAGAGTTTTGACTTGCCATCCAAAAAGGAAAAAGGGGAACCATCGAAATGATTCCCCTTCGTCGCGTCGATCAGGTTTGACCCTGGAACTGTAACTAAAGGGTCCCCTTCTCATCGGGGCAGCTCCCAGAGTACCACGGTGATAGCATGGGAATTCCTGCCGATGGTTACCGCTGTCCCTGACATTCTTTCCCGCATTGTTTCCCACAAACGAGACGAACTCGTGCAATTGCAGTACCGCGCGGATCAATTCGCACTTGCGGCGGAAACACGGCGCGAAGACCAGCGTGATTTCCGGGGTGCTTTAGCCTCCAACCCCCCCGCAATCATCGCGGAAATCAAGAAAGCATCGCCTAGCAAGGGCTTGCTGATGCCGGACTTTCACCCTTCCTCGATCGCGCAAAGTTACCACGCTGGTGGAGCCTCCGCATTGTCCGTATTGACCGACAAACAGTTCTTTCAGGGGGCTCTGTCGGACCTCGAGGCTGCCCGCGCGGCGGTTCGCCTTCCCGCGCTCCGCAAGGACTTCACTCTGCATCCGGTGCACGTTCTACAGGCAGCGGCACATGGAGCCGATGCGATTTTGCTGATCGCGGCTATCCTAACCGAACGCGAGATGAGAGACCTCCGCGAACTGGCGACGCGTTATCGGATGGCGGCGCTTGTCGAGGTTCACGATAGCGATGAGCTGGATCGCGCAGTGGCGTCCGGTGCCTCGATCCTGGGAGTGAATAACCGCAATCTGCACACTTTCGAGGTGCGTCTGGAGACCTCGTTACGGCTGGCGGAACGCATTCCTCGAGGAGCATTGCGGGTCAGTGAAAGCGGTATTACGTCCCGCGCCGATATCGCGCTGTTGTCTGCAGCCGGGTACGACGCGTTCCTCGTCGGCGAGCATCTGATGCGCAGTGCATCTCCGGAAGCAGCCTTGCGCGAACTCCTCACATGATGGTCAAAATTTGCGGAATCACAACCCGCGAGGATGCCGTGGCTGCTGTTGCCGCAGGCGCGCACGCTCTTGGCTTTAACTTCTGCGAGAGCAGCCCGAGATTTCTCGATCCCGACGCTGCAGCAGTTATTGGCGAAGACCTAAGAGTCCTGAAGGTGGGCGTCTTTGTGAACGCAGCGCCCGAGGTGGTAGCCGATATCGCTGAACGCGCCGCGCTGGACATCGTTCAACTGCATGGATCCGAGGACCCCGTCGAGTTCGCGACCATGAGAGTTTGGAAGGCGTTTCGGGTGACAGAGAACTGGAACCCGGAAACGCTGGATTCGTATGGCGCGGAAGCTTTCCTGCTGGATGGCCCTGCCCCCGGGACAGGACAGTCTTTCGACTGGACGCAAGCTCGTGGACTCCGGCAAAGGATCGTATTGGCAGGCGGACTCGGGCCCGACAACGTTGCCATCGCCGTGCGCATGGTACAGCCCTGGGGTGTCGATGCGTGTTCCGCACTGGAAAAGTCCTTAGGGATTAAAGATCACGAAAGAGTGCGGCAGTTCGTTCACAACGCCGTACAGGCTGCAACGAAATTATGATGGTGGAATCTCAGCCGGATACACAGGGGCACTTCGGTCCGTACGGCGGTCGCTACGTGCCGGAAGTCTTGATGGCTCCTCTCGAGGAACTGGAACTCGCGTATCTGGCGGCAAGTCAGGACCCGGCGTTTCAATCAGAGCTTGACGACCTGCTGAAGAATTACGCAGGTCGTCCAACACCTCTGTACTATGCACGGAGATTGAGCGAATCGCTAGGCGGCGCGAAGATCTACATCAAACGCGAAGATCTTCTGCATACCGGAGCGCACAAGATTAACAATTCGCTGGGTCAGGCGTTGCTGGCTCGTCGCATGGGCAAAAAGCGCATCATTGCCGAGACCGGAGCCGGTCAGCATGGTGTGGCGACCGCTACTGTTTGCGCGCTCTTTGGCCTCGATTGCGTTGTCTACATGGGAGAGGAGGACATGCGCCGTCAGCGGCTGAATGTCTTCCGAATGCGGCTGCTCGGCACCAACGTTGTCGGTGTTACGTGCGGTAGCCGAACCCTGAAGGACGCGATCAGCGAGGCGATGCGGGACTGGGTTACCAACGTTAATGACACCTACTATCTGCTAGGTTCCGCACTCGGTGCTCATCCTTACCCCATGATGGTCCGCGACTTTCATCGCGTAATTGGCGTGGAGGCGCGAGCACAGATATTGCAAGCTGAGGGCAGATTGCCGGATCAGCTGTTCGCGTGTGTCGGTGGCGGTTCGAATGCCATCGGTCTGTTTCACCCGTTCGTCGGCGATGCGGGCGTGAAGCTCGTCGGCGTAGAGGCCGGCGGTAGAAGCCTTTCCCTGGGAGAACATGCGGCTCGCTTCGGTGGCGGAATCCCCGGTGTTCTCCATGGGTGTCTCAGCTATTTGCTGCAGGACGAAGATGGCCAGATCTCTCTCACGCATTCGGTTTCCGCTGGCCTCGACTACGCTTCGGTGGGCCCCGAACACGCCTGGCTGCACGATCGCGGCAGGGCAGAGTACACCTCTGCGTCAGATGCCGAGGCGCTCGAAGCAGCAAAATTGCTGGCCCGCACCGAAGGCCTTATTCCTGCATTGGAAAGCTCTCACGCAGTGGTGGAGGCGATCCGGCGTGCCCCGACCGCAGCAGGCCAGATCTTCATCGTGAACCTATCGGGACGGGGCGATAAAGATATCGATATCTATCGCGAGAACCTACCCGAGATGGACCACGAAGGATGACGCGAATCGGGCAGCTGTTTCGCCGAACGCACTCGCAGGGACGCTCTGCTCTGATTGCTTACCTGACTGCGGGAGATCCCAATCCTGGGCGGACCGTGGGTCTGGTTCGGGCACTGCAAAGGGGCGGAGCGGACCTGATTGAACTGGGCGTGCCGTTCTCCGATCCGATCGCCGACGGTCCTGTAATCCAGAGAGCTGCGGATCGTGCGCTGCGTGCGGGAATTACCATGCGTAAGGTGCTGGATATCGCCAAAGCAATCCGTTCAGAATCGGACATACCGCTAGTGCTGTTTACCTATCTGAATCCTGCATTGCGTTACGGGTTCGACAAGCTGGGAAGCGATGCGGCAGCTGCAGGAATCGATGGGTGCCTCCTAACGGACCTGAGTGTGGAAGAAGCCGAACATTACGGCGACGTCACGCGAACCAACGGTCTCGATACGGTGTTCCTCGCAGCACCAACAAGCACAGACCGGCGTCTGGAGCTGGTTGCGAAATACTCCAGTGGCTTTGTCTATCTGGTTTCCCGCACTGGTGTCACCGGTGAGCAGTCTACAGTCGGCACCGCGGCAGCGGAACTCGTGCGCCGTATGCGGTGCTTCACATCGTTGCCGCTTGCGGTAGGATTCGGAATTTCCACGCCAGAACAAGTCGCATCCGTCGGTGCTATCGCCGATGGCGTGGTCGTGGGCAGCGCTCTGGTGCGCACCATTGAGCGCTATGGAGCAGAACCAACCCTCGAAGAGGAAGTGGAGCAATTTACACGCGGGCTGGCCGGAGGTCTGGCGCGCAAGGCAGCGCAATGACGAACGAAGAAGCCGCAATCAGTCTTGCCGGGCATCGTGAACAGATAGACAGAATCGATGTCCAGTTGCTTGCTCTTTTAAATGAGCGAACACGCATTGTCGAGCATATCGGAGCCATTAAGGCCAAATGCGCTTTACCGGTCTACGAGCCCAGGCGGGAAGATGCTGTGTACCGTAACGTGCTGGAACACAATCAGGGTCCGTTGCCCTCGGACGCGGTGCGCCGGATTTTCGAAAGAATTATAGATGAAATGCGGACTCTTCAGTCGCTAAGGAATCGAAAATAGATGTTCGTTGTCATGCAGGAAGGCGCCGACGCCGAGCAGATTCAGCGCGTGATCGACCGTATGGTCGCGTTGCAATTTACAGTACATCGCTCGACCGGGATTGTGCACACCGTACTCGGTGGAGTTGGACCTGAAGACGATGTCAATCCCGTTGAATTCGAAGTTCTCGACGGCGTCAAAGAAGCACACAGAATCATCTCGCCATATAAACTGGCAAGCCGAAGTTTTCGTCCCAACGGGACCGTCGTCAGGATCGGGGATGTCGAGATCGGCGGCAGCACAGTCGTGGCCATGGCGGGGCCTTGCAGCGTCGAGAATGAAGAGCAGATCGAGAAAATTGCGGAACTCGTAGCTGTTGCGGGCGCGAAGGTGATCCGGGGAGGAGCTTACAAGCCGAGGTCGTCTCCGTATAGCTTTCAGGGACTGGGAGAAGAGGGCCTCAAGCTCATCCGGAAGGCAGCAGACCGGAATGGATTGCTGGTAGTTAGCGAAGTGATGGACCAGACGCAAATTGCGCTCATGGAGCCATACATCGACATCTTTCAGGTTGGCGCAAGGAACATGCAGAATTACACTCTGCTGCGGGAGCTGTCCAAAGTGCGAAAGCCGGTTCTGCTGAAGCGGGGAATCGCGGCCACGATTGAAGAACTTCTGCTTTCGGCGGAGTATCTTCTGGCGGGCGGCAACTACGACGTGATTCTGTGTGAGCGCGGCATTCGGACATTCGAGACGTACACGCGGAACACCATGGATATCTCAGCTATTCCGATGGTGAAGAAGCTCTCGCACCTGCCGATCATCGGGGATCCTTCACACGGTACAGGCCGGCGGGATCATGTGCTTCCGATGGCTCGCGCGGCCGTAGCTGCCGGTGCCGATGGCCTGATCGTGGAAGTGCATCATGATCCCGATCATGCTCTGTCCGATGGTGCACAATCTCTGCGTCCCGAGCAATTTACAGAGCTTATGAAGCAACTTCGCATCATCGCTACTGCCGTTGGCCGGACGGTTTAGCCCCCGATGCAAATTGTCGCAATCGTGGGCGTTGGGCTCATTGGAGGCTCATTCGGTCTTGCGTTGCGGAAGCGTGGATTTGCAGGCCGCATCCTTGGCATCAGTTCGCCCCGGACGCTGGACATTGCAATAAGTCGCGGTGCGATCGACGAGGCGTCCACTTTGCTGGAAGCAGCAGAGATTGCCGATGTCATCTTCCTTGCCCAGCCAGTCTCGGTGATCCTCAGCAGCATCGATCAGCTGGTCCCGGTTGCACGTCGCGAATGCCTCGTCACTGACGCGGGCAGTACCAAGGTGCAGATCGTTGCACAGGGCGCAAAGCTCCCCTTATTTGTTGGCGGCCACCCCATTGCCGGTAAGGAGCGTTCCGGGATTGCCGAGGCTGACGCGGATCTATTCGTCGACCGTCACTGGATTTTAACTCGTTCGCCAGACGACGTTTCTCTGCCACCCCTGGTTAGTGAATACCTGGGTTGGCTTAAAGAATGCGGAGCCCGGCCGGAATTTTTGTCGGCCAGCGAACACGACCGCGTCCTCGCGTGGACATCCCATTTGCCCCAACTGGCATCCACCGCGCTTGCCTCTGCTTTACACGGGCAAATCAGCGAACACCAGCTGGGTATCGCTGCTGGACCCGGGCTGCGCGACTTCACAAGACTTGCTTTAAGCCCGTGGCAAGTGTGGCGTGACATACTCCAGACTAATACCGGTAACGTACAGCACGTGCTGTCGGTGTATATTGACAAACTTACAGAAATACGTGACAATCTTCAGACCCAACGGACAAGCGAGGAGTTTACTATCGCGAGTGAAGTTGCAGAAGTTGTCCGGCGTGGGCTTTCGAAATAGTAAAGAGAGGGAATTGCCGTGCGAGTTAGCGCTTTAGCCTCTGCAATACGGGAGGACCTGATCACCGCCGAGGGCGTTCGGCGCGTGGTCCTCTCCCGTCGTACCTCAGCTATCTACTCCATGGGTACCCCTGCGAGTCATGTATATTTCCTGGATTCCGGACTCGTAAAGCTGGAACGAATTTCGGACGTCAGTCGGGAGATCCTCGTCACCGTCATTGCTGGCGGAGACATCTTCGGAGAACAGGCAATCACCGGCGAGGGCGTGTTTACGTCATCTGCCCGGGTACTGGAATCAGGCGTTGGCTATTCCATTCCGTCCGATGTTTTCCAAAGATTTTGTGAGCGTCGTCCTGACGTCTGGCGCCTGGTTGTGCAGCACCTCCTAAAGCGTACGGAAGAGCTTGAGCGCAAGATCGAACATCTGTGCCACAGCGATGTACGGGAGCGCCTCGTTTACTACCTGAGCGAACTTGCCGGACTGGCGACATCGCACGACCCGCAGGGCAACATCATTCATATCTCTCAAAACGAACTCGCCAGCCTTGTCGGCGCCACGCGGGAAACGACTTCCACCACTTTAAACGCGCTGGCACGTCGTGGACTGATCACTCTGGGCCACCGGCTTGTGATGATTCCGTCGCTGGACATGCTTCGCGAGGCAGGCGGCGTCGGCAAAGCTGCCCGCAGCACGGCAGCCGGCACGCCACAGATGTGATCCGGCGGCACACACCCGACAGGGTGTAAATAGCTGATTTCGCTGGTTTTCTAACGTGGTCTCCAGCGTGCAAACAACAGTTGCGCAATGAAGTTGTTTCTGTCTCTCCCGTTTGTTGCCGCACTAGTTACCGGCTCCAGAGCTCTGGGCCAGACCGATACTGGTCCGGAGCCCTCCGCCGCCGGGAACGTGAATTCCCGATACCTCATCGAAAGCGTGGAGATGTCTCGCCCGATCCGGAACCGCATCAGCCGTTCCGTGCGGCGTGAGGTGGAAGCCCTGGTAGGTCAGCGTTTCGACCCGGGCACAGTCACCACCCTCGCGGAACGCATTCGCAAAGATATTCACTTGCTGGTGAAGCATCGCGTAGAGAAAGGTGTGCAGCCGGAGCACATCAAGGTTGTCTACGAATCCCGCGAACGTCGGTGGGACGAGGACGATGCCAAGGTCACCAAACTCGCGTACCACCAGAAGCAGGGAGTGACGGGAGGGCTGGAGGTCGGCTTTAACGCAGGTTCCAGCAACAGGTTCGAAGCAGGATTGCAGAGCGATTCTGACACTCTCCTCGAAAGGTCAGCCGGTTACAGCCTGGGATACGTCAGAAGACTTGGTGAGCGTGTACGCCTTCGCTTCGAATTCGAGAGCCTGCATCAGCAATGGAACCGCGCTACCGAGCTGGCTCTTGTGGACCGCTCCGATGTGCCGGGACTGTACCGGGAACGGTATCGCATGGATCCCGCCATCGTCATCCTGCTGGGACCCGGCTTGTCGTTAACCACGGGGCTAAGTTTCCAGCATTTTCAGACACAGTATCCGGCCGCCAGGTACGAAGCTTCCAACGCTGTCTTAACTACACTGCGACACAGACGGCAATGGGATGGTTCGGACGATTCCGCTGGGCAAGAGTGGGACGCAGGATACAGCCTGCGGGCGGCCACCAGTTTACTCGACTCCGATTACGCTTATCTTCGCCACCAGTTCGACGCCCGGTATAGCGTGAAGTATGGAGGTCACATGCTTACGGCTCGCGGACTGGGAGGTATTGCAGGGGAGAGAGCACCCCTGTTTGAGAGATTTACTCTGGGAGATTCGCGAACCCTGAGGGGATGGAACAAGTTCGACGTCGCGCCACTGGGAGGCACGCGGGCGGCTCATGGAAGCGTTCAGTACACCTGGAAGCACGCCGGCGCGTTTTATGATGCAGGATCTGTCTGGGATCGCCGGACAGCGGCGCGCGTTCGACATTCCGCAGGCTTTCTGCTGGCCCTCGAAACCGACGAGGCTGCCGGGCCTTACATCGCTGTTGGTTTCCCGATTCGCAACGGCAGTGTCGCTCCTTTATTCATTCTTGGCATGAACTTCTGACAGAGGCCCTTCTGAGATTTCCGTTCTTCCCACCAGACGCGCGGGTGCTGGCCTTTTGGCTGGTCACCTGCGCGCATTTGTTTGCCGCGTCTCAGGAAGTGCAGGTCCGCCTGTCAAGCGATCGTCTGCAGATGTCCGCCCCCGGTTTGCACTTTCTTACAGGGAAACCTCTGGAGCAATTGCGAAACGGGGCCAGCGTTGCCTTTGACATTCAGGTAAGCGTGCTGGCCGATTCCCGCCAGACTGTCCTCCATCGTTCCTTCGATCGCTTCGTGCTCAGCTATGACGTTTGGGAAGAGAAGTTTTCTGTTGTACGCATGCGTTCGGCGGGCGGGTCTGCGCTTCACATGACGGCTCCGGTGGCCGAAGCTTGGTGCGTAAGCCGCTTCTCCCTGTTGACGGCTGGTTTGCCCGAAGATAAACCTCTGTGGATTCGCATTGATGTCCGGGCAAACGAAGGCAGAGAGCGAAAGCCCGAAACAGAACAACGAAGTGAAGACGAAGGCTTTAGCGTAGCCAGTCTTGTCGACATGTTCAGTCGCCCTCCCGGCAGGCCTCGCGGGCTCACACAGTGGCGTGCTGAGTCGGCTTCCTTTCAGCTTGCCAGCCTGCGGAGACTGATACGTTGAACCGGATCCGGACCAGACTTCTTGTCCTGTTCCTTGTGGCGACTCTGGTTCCCCTTGCCGTGACACTTGGGCTGACCTGGAGGTTGCTGGACCACAGCCTTGCTTTACATCCGGCTCAGGAGCTCGACGCCACTGCAAGCGCTCTGGAGCAGACAGGCCGGGCCTTATATCGATCCGTGTGTGGTGCGCTTCGCGGCGAGGTCGAGGCAGGTAAACGCCTCTCCGACGCTACCTATTCGGTGCGATCCATCGATGCCGCGCCAGCACAACTTCGTGACTTTGCCGAGAGTAGCGAGGTCTCGCGATGTCAGCTTGCGGGTGAGCGTAGCGATCGTGTGGAGTATCTAAAACGGGAAGGAAGCCGCGTGTCGATCTACTCCAGATCCATCGACGGACCGGGCATGCGGGAGCTGGGTGAGCGTCTGGCAAACGCGCGGGCCAGGGTTCAGCGCGCGGATTCTGTGGCGCTCCGGCGAGGCTATACGCTTACTTTGATCATCATTGCCGCTGCGGTGTGGATTTTCTCCTTTCTGGCCGTAGCTGCGGTAGCGCGCTGGATCACACGCCCCATGGAGCAGCTGACGGCGGGACTTCGTCAACTAGCGGATGGCGATCTCCACGCGAGGCTTGTACCTCGCGGAAGAGACGAAGTGGCTGGCGCAATGCAGGCGTTCAACGACACCGCCGAGCAATTGAGACAGAGTCAGGATAAGCTCATCCACGTAACGCGACTTGCCAGCTGGCAGACTCTTGCGCGCAAGATGGCGCATGAGGTGAAAAACTCACTCACTCCAATCCGCTTGACGGTCGAGGAGATCGTCGCGCGCCGTTCCGATCGTGATGAGAGCTTTTTCGAACAGGCCGCGCAGATCGTTGTTGACGAGGTAGGAACGCTGGAACGACGTGTTCGCGCTTTCACGCAGTTTGCTTCTGAGCCTCCGGTGCAACTGGATGATGTGGACGTGAATGTCCTGTTTGAGGAACGTCTGGCTTTACTGCGCGCGGCCCACCCGGAGCTGAAGTGCAACTCCCAGTTGACTGCCGAACCCTTAAAGGCGCACATAGATCCCGATCTGGTAAAAGGCGTGTTCACAAACTTGCTCGATAACGCGGCATACGCGGCTGGAGTCGGCGGTATGATCCTTGGCAAAACTTTCGCCAGGGACGGAAAGGTCGGTGTGGAAATCCATGACTCCGGCCCTGGTCTTAGCGTCCAGGCACGCGAAAGCCTGTTCGAACCGACGATTTCGTTTAAGAAAGCAGGAATGGGATTGGGATTGTCGATTGCGAAAAGAAGTGCTTTGCTGGTTGGCGGAGATTTGCTGCTGGTAGAAGGGGAACTGGGAGGCGCTGCCTTCCTGCTACTGCTGCCAGGATCGGAGGAGCATGGCCACGCGCCGGGTTCTGGTTGTTGATGATGAGGAGAATATCGGCAGATCGCTGCGGCTGATCCTCGAACGTGAAGGATATGCCGTTGCGGTCTGCCATTCGGCCGCCGAGTTCCGCAACTTCATTGGCCGCGTAGATATCTATCTCCTCGACGTAAGGTTGCCAGATGGTAGCGGTTTGGACCTGCTTCGTGTCATCAAGACGAACGACAACACGGCACCGGTAGTCATGATCTCAGGGCATGGCACGATTGCGGACGCCGTCGAAGCGACACGCGCGGGAGCCTGGGACTTTCTGGAAAAACCGCTAAGTCGTGAGAAGGTTCTACTGGCCCTGAAGAATGCTCTGGAACAATCCACGCTGCGAGTCGAAAACGAGAGGCTCCGCGAACTTGTCGGCAGCAGCTCAAAAATGATCGGTTCCAGTCCCGTGTGGATCCGCGTAGTCGAGCAGGCCAGCCTTGCCGCCCGCTCTGATGGTCGCGTGTTGTTGAACGGAGAATCGGGTACAGGTAAGGAATTGCTTGCAGCCCACATTCACGAGAACAGCCCGTTCTCGTCCGGACCGTTCGTCAAGGTGAATTGCGCAGCCATCCCGACGGAGTTGATCGAAGCAGAACTATTCGGACATGAGAAAGGCGCGTACACCGGCGCTGTCTCGGCTCGCCGCGGTAAGTTCGAACTCGCTGATGGTGGAACAATCTTTCTGGATGAAGTAGGTGACTTACACTCTGCATCGCAGGCCAAGTTACTTCGCATTCTGCAGGAAGGCGAGTTTCACCGCGTCGGTGGAGAACAGCCCGTACACATCAATGTGCGCGTGCTTTCCGCTACCAATCGCGACCTGACCGAAATGATTCGCGATGGCAAGTTCCGCGAAGACCTGTACTACCGCCTTTGCGTTGTGCCGATCCGCGTGCCGGGTTTGAGGGAGCGACCGCAGGATATACCGGCTCTGTCCTCATGGTTTCTTACCGAGTTCTGCTCCCGGAATAACTTCCGGCCCAAGCTTTTTGAAGACGGTGTCATAGAAGTGCTCCAGTCGTATACCTGGCCCGGCAATGTCCGGGAACTGCGAAACGTTGTCGAACGCATGGCGATTCTCACCCCCGAAGAGCTTATTCCTGTAGAGGCGATTCCAGTTGAAATCCGGCGCTTCCGCGATAATCCAGTGAAATCGTCAGTGCAGGAAGCGCGTGAGTCAGCCGAGCGCGATCACATCCTGAGGGCTCTGGATGCCGCAGAGTGGAACGTCTCCAGTGCGGCGCGCGCGCTTGGATTGGAACGAACGAACTTACACAAACGGATGCGGGCTTTGGGAGTGACGCGCGAGAGATAGAGCTACACTTCGCTATGGTCCTCAATCGCTGCTGGTTTGCGGTAACCAGCATCCTGCTGTTCCCCGGCCTCATCTCGGCACAGGAGCCCAAACGGTTCTTCGTCGGCGGAGGTCCGGGAATGGCGATTCTCTCCGCGGGATCTGCCGCGACAATAAACTCACAGACTACCGCGTTCTCGAACTATGAGCCGCGACTTGGTGCGTTGGCGCACGCCTTCGGGGGCTGGCACTTCTCGGAGTATGTCACTGCACAAGTAGCGTGGTCGGGAAACCGTAACTCACTTACTTTTGCGGCTACTAACTCCGCTGCTGACACTTACCAGCAACGCCGCAAAAGCTCGCAACAAAATGCCGGGGCCGACGCGCTGTTGTACTTTCGCGACCGCCGGAGTTTCGTCCGGCCGTTCTTATCGGTCGGCTTCAACTATATGTGGTTTCGCAGCGAGGCGACCAGCCTGGCGTTTTCCACTGCGCCAACTTCCGCGCCACCTGATTTTTCTGACAGTGTGGCTGGGCTGCGGGTAGCTGCAGGAACAGATTTGCTATTGCGAAATGGCTGGGGTGCTCGCTACGCCTTCATGGAGCACCTGCAGACAAACGTCATAGGAAAACGCCTGTCTCCCCGCGCAACAAATCCGTTAATGAACTTTCAGCACCTGTTCGGTGTCGTGAAGTACTTCTAGTTTCACTTGTTTTGAAATCCGACATAAGGGCAACCGGGCCACCAGATCGGCGCATTTTCCACGCGTTCGGCAAGCACCCTCGCATGACAGACACTACACGGGTTGCGTGTCTTCAACTGCTCTCCTATCGGAGCAATCACTAACAGCTCTTCGAAGATGCACAATTGGTGCCCCATACTCTTAGACCTCGACAGGCTCAAGAGGTCGCCAGAGCGCGCTTGCTCGCGTAGCAGCTGTGAGAAAATCCTGGCCTTCAACCTTGAAGGAGCGTCCAATAATGGAGTCGTTGCCGTCGCAGCAAGAGTCTCAAAGAACCCGTCATCATCGCTCATCGAGCCAACTCCTCTTGAACTGCTCTCTGGCCCGGGCCAGAAGACGTTCTACCGCCTTTTCCGTTTTTCCGATAGCGGCGCCGATCTCACGTGAGCTTTTTCCCTCCCAGTAGCGCCAGGACAAAATGGCAGCATAATGTCCCGGCAAGCCCGCAAGAATGGCCTCAGCCCGGCTCGCCATGGTTCGGCGATCAATGTCCTGGTCCAGCGTGATCGGGGTCAGGGGTGTTGCGTCGCCTTCCGGTCCATAGCCTTCCCAAACTTTCGCGCCGCTCAGCTGACGTCGGTAATGGTCCTCTACTTTGTGCCTGGCGATCCCGATCAGCCAAGCCTCCAGCGGGTACTCTCCCCGGTAATCGGTAAGGTGCTGCCACGCAGCTATGAAAGTTTCGTTTACCAGGTCTTCCGTTAGCTCGGTCCTCGGTGCAAGTCGTGAACGAATGTAGCTGTAGACTCGCCCCGAAAACAGCTGTACAAATTCTGCGGTTGCCTTACGGTCCTTCCGCAAGACCGCATGCACCAGATCGGAGTCCGCTGTAGACCTGCCAATTGGGGCCGCAGCTATATCAGCAAACGCGAACCACGAGTCCCAGGTGAGATCACCCGAGGAAATCAACATTCTCTGACAAGGTCGCAGCTGCAAGACAAATCCCCCTCACAGCTAGAAGAATCATTAGGGTCGGAATATTCCGATAAATCGAGGGGGGTAACTGCGACACAGTGCGACTAGGGCAGAGAAACAGGTTCGGAATTTTCCGAGCCAAGAATGCTTTTCAAGGTCAGGAGCACACAATACAGATGAATTTCCGTAGCGTTGCAGATACGTTCCCGAGGGACAAGGTTTCCCTGAAAGCCGCTGTACTGGTCATTTTCGGTTGCCTCGGCGCCGCCGCCCAGGCACCGGTCGGACCCGGCTGTCGCATCGACCCTGCCTCGCCGTCCATTGGCGCAGACGTTCCAGAAACTTACTTCGCGCCACCACCCTCAACAGTCCAGAAAGAGCTGGTAGGCCCGCTGCAATTGCTTACCGCCGGAGTGCTGGATCGCCGTGCAGCAACCCTTCGGCTACCCCTGTACCGCGGCCGACTTCGCGGTAATAACCAGACCGTTTGGTACATACTTACCGACACAACCGACCGGGGCAACGCCGAGGGCCTCGGCCTGAATTTCGCACCCAAACTCTTCTATGCAGCTGTCTCTAACAATTCCGCCCGCAACGCACGAATCCTGCCCGATGGCACACTCGACTTCGAGCGAGGTTCCGTAGACTTCTCGCCGGAACGCGTGGTGACTCCGGGACCAGCCAGTGCACCGTTTCCCCCAATGGTGGCGAGGCCTGGTTCTGTCGGTGATGCCAGCTACAGCCCACTGATCCGCATCGAAAATGCAGGCGGACATATCTATAACGCCCCAATCATAGCGATGGGCAACAACACTCAGGAGTTCGCTCCTGGCGGTCGCCCGGACTACCGGTTTGTCCACGACAAAGTCCTTGCCATTAACATCAGTCCAACCAACGCATTTGCTGCTACCGTCACCCTTGAACTGACGACAGGGTTCAGCTTCGCCAAGCCTGTGCTTTACCTGAGCACAGAAGCATCCACCCCGGATGCCGCCGCACTTGAAGGAGCGACCGAAGCCCCGGGTTTGAGGGATATTGAGGTTGGCAACGACGACAGTGCGTTCAGCGCGGTGGAACGACTCTTCCTCACGGTCAACGGACCCACTGGCTGTGATAACCCACAACGTCAGGGAATGTTCAGCGCATTAACCGACGGTCGTGGTCCTTTAAACGTCCTGGGAGGAATCCCATTCGTCGCCACCGACTACAGCCCGCTCTGGGACGTGAATGTTGGCGAGTGGACTCAGGAAGCCATCCAGAAGTCGTGGCGTTCTCGCGTCATTGACGAGTTTCAGATCCTCGCCCTCGTCGAAGCTGGCGCAATTACCGCACCGGGCGGTGGACGTTATGGCTCCGCTGGCTTCATCGTAAATTGCCCAATTGTCTTCCGATTCCTGTAAACAAAACAAATAGGGAGGTTCCGGCACATCGCGTCGGGACCTCCTCTGCAAGAGACGGAAGTCCAAAAGGAAATACGGAAATGAATAGAATCTGTGTCACGTTCTGTTTGCTTGGTTCTCTCGCAATCCTGCATGGTCAGTCTGGCCTGGTGCTTGCACCGTCCGAGCCTCTCAGCGAGCCTCAGTTTCCAAAGCGCTCCCCGGTCCAGACAGAGCAAAAAGTCACCGACCCCGGAGTGCGACCGGGCATGTTGATCCTCAAACCCTCAGGCGACCCAATCTACATAGTGGAGGAAGTTGAGTCCGAGGCCGACCAGTGGAGAACTTATCGGCGGCCCAAAGTAGATCGCCTAAGTAAGACCGCGGACGGTGTCGCCATTCAGGGATATGACGTCCTCTCCTATCTGGAGAAGCGCGCCGAAAAAGGGAGTAAGTCTTTCTCGGCGGAGCACCTCGGCGTGACCTGGTGGTTCACCAGTGCGGAACACCGCAATGTCTTCGTGAGCAATCCCGCGCAATTTGTACCCGAGTACGGCGGTTTCTGTGCCTACTCCATTGGGAAAGGCTTCCCCGCCACTGCTGACCCCGAGGCATATTCCCTGCAGTCCGGAAAGCTGTATCTGTTCTTCAACCGAACTACGCAAAAAGTATGGGAGCAGGATCAGCAGACAATGACCAGAAAGGGTGACACAAACTGGCCGAAATTGCACAGGTAAGTGATGTTACTGCCGAAGAAAATCAGGTACAGCCACTAGCCGCATTCCGGTAGCTTGTAATAGCGCGGCAAGGTCATTCTGATTTATTTTCTCTTTCGGCTCAGGCGGCGGCACAGTTCTTGATGACGCGGGTTGTCCCTGTGTGGTGATCACCTGTTCAAAACCGCCAGGCAAATAGAAGTTTAGGATCCGCGCTGTTTCAGAATCTACCCGGAAGCTATGAACTGTCTGGCGAGGTATGTAAACGAAAGCACCGGCCGGAGCTTCACTTACTAAGTTGCCGGCCTGAAACGTAATCTGGCCGTCAATGACATAGATCGCTTCGTCCTGGTCGTGCGTGTGTGGAGGTGGTCCAGACAGTCTGGGACAGACTTCTTCCAGCAAAGAGAAGGATCCACCTGTTTGGTCCACTGACGCCAGAACGGACCACAGAATCTGTTGTTGCCAGAACGTTGGAGCATCCGCCGCGGAGGCGCCATATGGCTTATAGCGATTCCACGGACTGGCTTTAGTGACGCTGTTCTTCTCGTCCGGCATATCGGCGAAAGGTAATCCCAGTACCGCTTCCTGGCCATACTCCCGTGAGAGCTCCGCCACAATCGAGCGAGGCGGTATGGGTACCGCATTCGGCGGTGGAGGCGTACGCTCCTGTGCTGGAGCAGCGATACTCATCAGGATCATCTCGAATCCCGCAGGTGTATAGAAATTGAGAACGCGCGTGTTTGGTTTGTCGACCACAAAACTGTGGTCTGTCAGCCGCGGAACGAAGACGAATGTGCCCGGTCCCGCCTTGACAGTTTCGCCACCCGCCTGAAACGTGCAGCCACCTTCGAGCACGTAGAATCCTTCATCCTGCGTATGTGTGTGTGTGGGCGGACCACCAATGCCGGTGGCGCAGACCTGTTCAATGAGAGTAAATTGATTGCCCGTGAGAACACCTGTGGCAAGAGGGAGCCAGAGGTTATCAATTAGCCAGAAGGCAGGTGCGTTCTGGTTTGTGAGGACGTAGGGTTCAGTTATAGACATAGAGTGTGTTTACGATTCGTCGCAGTCGAAAGGGAACCCGGCAGAGCAACCCGGTGTCTGTGTTGACATGTTCGAGCAATCCGTACTTACCGACAATCGCACGCCGTGGAGCCTCGCCCTGTCCACAATGTTACAGGCAGCCATTTGTGCCGCAATTCTGCTGGTATCGGTCTGGAGTTTCGATAAATTACCTGTTCTTTCCTTACCAGTCGCGCTGCCGCCGCTTCCCCGCTTGCATGACATAGCCGTCAAGCTTGTGCCTGCGCATCAGCCCGGCGCTAAAACCGCGTCTGGCCTGACCGCTCCGTCAGCTGCAAAACCCTTTCTTGCGCCGTCACGCGTTCCAGTAGGCGTCGCTTCTGTGGTCGACAACCTTGCTATTGCTTCCATGCCTGACATAGCCGTGGGACAAGGGAACGGTGCCGGCGTAGCAGGCGCGTTGCCAGGAGGCAATGGTTCCGTGCTGGATGGCATAGCTCCTCCACCAAAGCCGTCCAGGACTAATGAGGTCACACACAGTGCTTCCAAGCCTCATCTTCGCCTTGGTGGAGATGTGCTGGCAGCGAAACTGATCCAAAAGGTATTGCCTGGCTATCCGCCGCTTGCCAGAAGCGCGCGAATCTCTGGGCGTGTACAGCTGATGAGTGTCATTGCAAGAGACGGTTCAGTGCAGAATCTGCAGGTCGTCAGCGGTCATCCTCTGCTGGTAAAAGCTGCTGTGGATGCCGTGAGTCAGTGGCGCTATTCGCCAACGATGCTGAATGGAGAGCCTGTCGAAGTGATGGCCCCGATCGAAGTCAACTTTGTGCTTTCGCAGTAAGCTGCAGCTCGCGACGCTTGTCGGCGATCTTAATCATTGCCCAGAGCACAGCGAAGAGAAGCAAAGCAAATCCGGTGAGATGCCAGACATGGCTCTTGAGATACTCCAGCGCGTTTGCGCCCATGCTCCGCCCCAGATAAGCCAGCGCCAGATAGCGGGGTATCCGGGCGCAAACGAATACGAGCACAAATTGCCACGCAGATGCGCCGAGGGCTCCGGAGCACAGGACGAAGATTTTCATCGGCATGATGGGTAGCGGAACCAGCGCCGAGATAAAGATCGTTAAGAGCCCGTAGTGATCGAACCACCTGCGAAACTGCAAGCCGCGCCTGGAGGTTGTCCTCTTCTCAAGAAAGATCTGTCCACCTTTCCGGGCAACTGAGAACAGAAACAGATTGCCCGCCGTGGATCCGGTTACCGCCATCAGCGTAAGCAGAAGAATTTGCTCCGGCAGACGCGCAGCCAGAAAAACAATCAGGACATCTACACCGCTGGGGACCGGAACGCCTGCGCCATCCAGCACCGCCGCCAGCAGAAGGCCCCATGGTCCAAGAGCCACCAGGCTCAACAGCAGTTCCTTCATCCGCCTGTCAGCTCTCGCAACTGGAGTTCGTCGATCACAGGAATGCCAAGTTCTCGCGCCTTTTCCAGCTTGGACCCGGCTTCCTCACCGGCGACCACATAGCTTGTCTTCTTACTCACGGAACCGGAGACTTTCCCGCCTGCTGCTTCAATACGTTCTTTTGCCTCTTCGCGTGACCACACTGGAAGAGTCCCGGTCAGGACGAACGTCTTGTTTCGCAGAGCCGCCCCGGTATGTTTCTTTTCATGGGTGAATTGCAGACCACTGGACCGCAGCAGTTCCAGCAGCCCGCGATTCCGTTCTTCGTCGAAGAATCGCCGAATGCTGTGGGCCACCTTCGGCCCAACCTCTTCCGCGCCTTGCAAAGTGTCGAGGCTGCTCTCCGCAATCGCATCCATACTGCCGAAATGCTCGGACAGCAATACCGCTGTGCGCTCCCCGACGAAAGGTATTCCGAGTCCATTCAGCACGCGCGGCATGGGCTGCTTTCGCGAAGCATTGATGTTGGCGAGAACCCGTTCCGCCGATTTGGTTCCCATCCTTTCAAGACTCGTCAGTTGCGGCAAAGTGAGCGAGTAGAGATCGGCAACATTGCGTACGAGTCCGCCTTCCACCAGCTGATCGACAAGAGAGTCGCCCATCCCATCTATGTTCATGACGGGCCTTGCCGCAAAGTGCAGTACGGATTCCTTAAGGCGTGCGGGGCAGTTGGTGTTCAGGCACCGGGTCACCGCTTCTCCTGCTTCTCTCGAGGTAACACTACCGCAAACAGGGCACTCTTCCGGCATGGTAAAGGCTCGCCGCACTTCGCCTTCACGCACCACCCGGACTATCTTGGGAATTACGTCGCCGCTTCGTTCCAGCAGCACCGTATCTCCCATCTGCAGTTGCAAACGCTCAATCTCATCCTCGTTGTGCAGAGTGGCTCTTGCCACGGTGACTCCGCCGACAAAGACAGGTGTCAGATGGGCAACCGGCGTCAGAGCTCCTGTCCTGCCTACCTGCACCTGAATCGACTCGACGACCGTTTCCGCCTGTCGCGCCGGATACTTGAAAGCAATTGCCCACCGTGGAGCTTTCGAGGTCCAGCCCAGCTTCTGTTGCTGGGCCAGCGAGTCCACCTTCACCACAATGCCGTCGATATCGTACTGGAGCGTTTCGCGCGCAACTTCCCACCGCGCGATGAAGTCCAGTAGCTCGCTGAGCGAACCGCATAGCTGGCGATGTATGTTCACCTTAAAGCCGAGTGCCGCAAGACGCTCGAGGGTTTGCCAGTGACTCGCTTCAGGAGCACTTCCGTTTACCAGAAGTAAGTAGGCATAGAACTCAAGCGGTCTCGACGCGGTAATGGCAGGCTCAAGAACCCGTAGAGAACCCGCTGCCGCATTCCTCGGGTTGGCAAACTTCGGCAGACCCGCAAGCTCTCTCTGTGCGTTTAGTCTTTCGAACCCGGTACGGTTCATCAGACATTCTCCACGCACTTCGAAGTCGCCAAATCCCGAGGCTGCGCGCAAAGGAAGTGACCGGATCGTGCGAGCGTTCTCTGTCACATCCTCACCCACCCGACCATCGCCCCGCGTGACCGCCTGCTGAAAGGACCCCTGGGAAAAGTGGGTTGCCATAGACAACCCGTCCAGCTTGAGTTCCACCACATACGCCGGCTCTACGTCACGCAGAGAATCCCGCACCCGCGCATCCCAAGCCCGGAGCTCTGCTTCATTCAGCGCGTTATCCAGGCTCAGCATAGGTGCGCTATGCGTAACCTTCAGGAACCCTTCACGGGGCTTACCGCCAACGCGCTGGGTAGGCGAGTCCGGCGTTACTAACTCAGGATGCTCCTTTTCCAGTGATTGCAACTGACGCATTCGCGCGTCATACTCAGCGTCAGTGATCTCCGGCTCATCCAGCACGTAGTACAACTGCTCGTGACGCCGAAGATCTTCGCGCAGTCTGAAGATTTGCTCAATGACAGACTCAGCCATTCTGTTCAGTAGTCGCGATTACAATTGCTTCTGAGGAGTTCGCTCTATCGCGATCTGGCACAACGCTTTCCTCATCTACAATCCATCGGCGGGGAAGCTGAAAGGGACAAGCGGCCGACTTCTCCAACGTACCATCGACGCATTACGGACGCAGGGCCACACCATCACTGCGGTGCCTACCCATGGTCAGGGCACGGCAGGCTCAATCGCGGCCGAGTCTGTCGCCGGCGGTGCAGACCTGATCATTGCGGCTGGCGGTGACGGCACAATTAATGAGGTCGCTAATGGCCTGATAGGCACAAACGCCCCAGTCGAGTCCAACACCCACGTACCAATCGCGATCCTGCCGGGCGGCACCGCCAATGTTCTTTCCGTGGAGCTTGGCCTCGGTACCAGCATGATTCGCGCCGCGGAGCGGCTAAGTGATCTGGTGCCGGAGAGGATCGCTGCGGGCCAACTGGAAAGCGCGTCAGAGTCCCGACACTTCCTGCTGATGGCGGGCGCAGGCTTCGACGCAATGATCGTCTACTCGCTGAGTGCCGCGCTGAAGGAGAAACTGGGTCGCGCCGCTTACTGGGTGGGAGGCTTCCAGCACCTCGGCCGCCCATTGCCCCAGTTCCACGTTCGCGTGAATGGCAATGTTTCCCAATGCAGCTTCGCTCTGGCAACGCGGGTCCGCAACTACGGAGGCGATCTGACTATCGCCCGTGAGGCCTCTCTTTTCAGCAAACACTTTGAACTGGTGCTGTTTCAGGGCACCAGTTCGCTGCCGTACTTTCGCTATCTGCTTGGTATCGTGACCGGCACCCTGGCTCAAATGCCAGGCGTCTCTATTGTGCGGACCGATTCAGCCTCTTTCGAGTCTGCCGGAGACAGCGGAGTCTACATCCAGATTGATGGCGAAATCGCGGGACGCTTGCCCGCCACACTCCGCATCGTACCCGACGCAATCACCCTGCTGGTTCCCGAAGCGTTTCGGACCAGGCATCAGCGAAACGGCCATGGATAACCTGACCCACACCCTCACCGGGCTAATGCTGAGCCGCGCTGGCCTGCGACACTTCCATCCCCGCGCTTCTTTACTGTTGATGCTTGCCGCAAACGCCCCGGACAGCGATGTGGTGAGCGCCGCCGGCGGAGTTGCCACCTACTTTCAGTACCATCGCGGGATCACACATGCATTGGTCTTCGTGCCGATTATGGCGTTGCTCCCAGTCCTGATTGTATGGGCAATTTATAGAAAGCACCCGCCTCTGTTCCTGAGGGCGTGGCTGCTGTCAATGGCTGGAGTAGCGAGCCACCTTCTGCTCGATCTGACGAACCCGTACGGCATACGTTTATTTCTTCCATGGGATACGTCGTGGCCCATGCTCTCGATCACCTCTGTAGTCGACGTCTGGATATGGGCCGTCTTGTTGTTTGCTGTGGCTGCCCCTGTCCTGAGCCGCCTGGTTAGTTCGGAGATCGGTGCGCGGAGTAGCAGCGGTCAGGGTATAGCGGTTGCGGCGCTGCTGCTGATGACGGTGTACGACACAGGCCGGTGGTTTCTGCACCAGAGAGCGGTGTCGGTCCTTGAAGCACAAAACTATGGCGGCGAGGTTCCGCTAAGAGTGTTTGCTCTGCCGGATAAGCTCAATCCCTTTCAGTGGGACGGAGTGATCGAAACGCAGGCATCCTTCGCACAACGCCGCATATTCCTCACGGGCGTTCAGGAAGACAGCCCACCAAAGATTTCCTACAAACCGGAGTCGTCGCTCGCGATTGAAGCTGCGGCCCGGGACCCCCTGGTGAGAAACTTGCGTGAGTTCTCAAAGGCCCCTCTCTGGACAGTGACGCCTGCCCCAGAGGTGGAAAACGCAACCAAAGTCGGAACAACAGACTTGTTTTTTGGTTTCACTGCAACCGCGATTGTCGACAGCACGAACCGCGTCGTTTCGTCGCAATTTCACTTCTGATTGTTGTCGGGTTTCGGAACGAACAACGTGCTGTGCAGGAGTTTGTCGGCAAGGCTGTCGGCATCCACCTCATAGCGCCCCTCTCGGATCTCAGCAGCAATCCGCTCCAGAAGAGCTTCGCGCTCGGGAGTGCCTTCCGTTGTTTCGCGTAACCGAAAGGCGAGAGCTGCGAGAGACGTTTCGCCCGGCACGACTCAGAGTACCACCTGCGGCGGCACTACGTTTCGCTGCGATTGCTCCCGCGTACCTTCCCTTCTTCGCCTACCGACACATCTTCTGCGCCGGTATTCACGAGTAGTTCTTTGGCCCGGTTCACGGCAATCCGGTCGCGGCAATGTATTGAGATCAGCGCTCCACCTGACCGGATACGGCCCTCATATCTTTTGGCTTCGTACTCCGGAATACCGAGACCCACAAGAGCTCCGCCAAGTCCCCCAAGGACAGTACCAGCGCCGAGACCTGCGAGGGCCGCCATGATCGGCCCAGCGGCAATAAATGGCCCAATTCCGGGAATCGCGAGAGCTCCGATACCAGCCAGCCAGCCTAGCGCGCCACCAACGACACCAACCGTCGCCGCGCCCGCTGTGGCCCGTTCCGGTGCTTTCGTATGCTTCTCGTATCCAATGTCTTTGGTGCCCACATTGTCAGGCAAAAGTACAGACACATCTTCGACAGGAAGACCGGTTGCACGCAACGCCTCTACCCCTTCTTCTGCTTGTTCCCTGGTTGCGTAAAGACCGTAAACAGCATGAGCCATGTACAAACCTCCTCGTCATAGACGCACAGAAGGGAAAAAGCGCATCGCGGCGAAAGTGACTGGTCCGGGTTTTGGTGGTACTCTGACAAATGTCTTGAACACACGACACTGTCCTTTTCTCGCAACAGCGTGTGCTCGCCTGATGCAACGTCTGGCATGCATCGCGCTTCTCGCGGGAGCGTTTGCTGCGGGACAAGATTCTTCAAGACCGGCGGTGATGGTCACGGGAGATGTCAAACAGCCTCTGACACTGACGGCAGAAGACATCGCCGAAATGCCACGCGCCAGTGTCCGTTTGAAAACCAATGGCGTCGACATCGTGTATCAGGGCGTCTGGCTTCACGAGGTGCTAAAGCGAGCTGGTGTTCCATCAGGGAGTGACTTGCGAGGCAAGGCCCTGACCACCTATCTGCTGGCAGAAGCGAGTGACGGCTATCAGGTTATCTTTTCACTGGCAGAACTGGATCCAGCCTTAATCGAGAACGAAGTTCTGTTAGCCGATACCGCTGATGGCAAACCCTTGTCCGGATCGCAGGGAAGATTCCGCATTATCGCCTCGAAGGAAAAACGACCCGCGCGATCCGTGCGCATGCTGACCAGCCTTAAAGTGGTTCGACTCAGCCACTAGCGCCACTTAGTTTTCGTTCTCTTCTTCCTCGTCACGTTTCGCAGGAGCGGGTTTCTTCTTCTCTTCCGGGGCGGGAAAACCGGTGTGGATGTTCGCTCCCGCCAGTGTTGCGAGTTTGTTCAGCGAGGACAGGTCCTTAGGACCAACGATATTGACTACCGTAAGTTCCGTCGCCTCGGCTGCCATAATCACCATCCCTCCGGCGTTCTCGCTTCGAAAAAACCACATTTCGGTGGTCTCATCGTCTTCTTTCACGTCGAGAAACTTACTCCAGCCAGGATTGCCGGTAAGCTGCTTCCGGATCGGTTCCAGGTCCTTCAGATCGTACGACCCTTTCTTGTCGAACTCGAACGACCGGACTTGCATGACCTGCATTTCCTTGAGAAGCTTTTTCGCTGATTCTCCTCCTTTACCGTCCTGCAGGACCGATCCAGCAAGACCCAGGGTGTCGCCGTTCATGTTGATATTGGTTCTGTCTTTAGCCCTCGCATCCAGTTTGTCCAGGCTACTCAGATCCAGTTTCTGAGCCCAGGCCTGGCTAACCCCAATCAGTATTCCTAGAACCAATGCAGTTTTCATAAAACTCTTGCTCCTTTGTTGCGAATGAGTCGTAGTTTGGTCGCCTCGAGTTTGGCCGTTGTGATTTGCAAGGCAATTGCCAGCTCAGTTCTTGCCCGTTCCACTTTCGTTTTGTGGTCCTGCGCCCGCCTGTACCCCATCAGACTTGTGACGAGCATCGCCACTAGCAGCACAGCCATCGCTGGCGCCCAGGCGGTCCCACCCACGAAGGCAAATCGTTGCCACCAGGACCCCGGCTGAACCTGTACCTGCTCTGGCAGCCTCGCCATCACACGGTCCGCGAATCCATCACGCGGTTCCCGCCGGCGCAGCGCGGTACTCAACGTTTCAATCAGCTTGTCGTCATTCATACTTCAGCCCTCAGACGTCTCTCAAGTTTTTCGCGCAGCATCCCCAACGCCCGGTGCAATTGACTCTTTACCGTATTTACTGGCAGTCCCAGCACCTGCGCGATTTCAGTTGGCTCCATGTCTTCCTGATATCGCAGCAATACTAAAGCCCGCGCTCGCTCGGGAAGGGAAGCAGTCATCTTACGGATCTGCTCCTGGAGGAAGAAGTCCGTTTCCCTTCGATCTGTATCTGCCGGCTCTGGAATTTCGTCCAGCGCCAGCCTGGGACGATGTTTATCCCGCCTGGACTGGTCGATGCACCGGTGAAGTGTCACCCGCCGAAGCCAGTTGGTAACGTGCAGTGCGGATTCCAATTGGGGCAACGCACGATGCAGTTCCAGGAAGACCTCCTGTGCCAGTTCCTCCGCCACCCCTTCATCCCGCAAGCTGTGTACCGCGAGACTAAAGACCATGGCCTGATTTCGGCGGACTAACTCCGCAAACGCATCCCGGTCGCCCGCGATGGCCTGCGCTACAGGATCTACTGCCGCCGTTTCCGACTCCGCTTGCCTCACTGATTCACAATACGTGGTCGTCAACCGGGCAGAATGCGAAATCTTGCAAGCGCTTGGGCAGCATTGTGACGAGCGAGCCAACGAGAGCGCCAGTGCCACCGACTGCCGTACTGTCAAACAGAGTGAGAAAGTCCGATTAACCCGCGTTAAACTGAGGGGACCGTGCAGCCCGGAAGGCATTCTGTTCAATGCGTGTGCTCACTAGTCCGATCTCTTCAGCTTTGCCTGGCCTGACACCACTCGCAATCGCGGATATCTTAATCTTTGCTTTTCTGGTTTATCAGTTCTTTATGGCAGTTCGCGGGCGGCGGGCTGCGCATATTCTGGTTGGACTGCTTGTGGTCGTTGGTGTCTACGCCGTTGCGACGGCTCTTGGCCTCGAATTGATGCGAACTGCGATGGCCACCCTTGCGCCATACGCTCCCTTCGCACTCGTCGTTCTTTTTCAATCAGAGATTCGCCGCATGCTTGCACGGCTGGGTGGTGGCAGGTGGCTCTCGGTTGGGGGGCGTTTGCAAAAGCGGGAATTTGCAGAAGAGTTGGTTCTTGCACTGGTACAGCTGCAGCAACAAAAAGTAGGAGCACTTGTCGTCGTGGAACGTGATATCGGCCTGCGCAGTTTTATCGAAAGCGGAGTGTTGATGGAAGCTTTTCTGTCCCGTGATCTTTTGCTGACCATCTTTCATCCAGGTAGCGCTTTGCATGACGGGGCGGTAATCGTCCAAGGCGACAAGATTGCGGCCGCCGCCTGTTTTCTGCCTCTCACTGTCAGGCCTGCGCTCGCCAGGCATCTCGGTACGCGCCACCGGGCGGGTATCGGCGTAACGGAAGAAACCGATTGCCTTTCCTTGATTGTTTCTGAGGAAACAGGACGAATCAGCGTCGCAGCGTTTGGTGAAATTGAGATTGACCTGAGTCAGGCACGTCTGGAACAGCGCATCACGGAGCATTTGATTCAACGCAAGAGTCCAAAGGGATCGGCTGACGTTGCCTCGTGGAGATCCGAAAATCTGGAAAGCGAGGCTGCCAGCGATGCGCGCGTTGACTGAGCATATTCGCTGGAGACTGGCGGCTCTGATTGTCGCGTGTTTGCTTTGGTACTTTCTCGCAGGTGAAACCGAGGTTGGTGCCAGCGTCCCAATTACAGTGCAATATCGGAATATCCCCCGCGATCTGGAAATTACTGGCGAACACCTTGAGCGCCTTTACGTAAATGTTCGAGGACCACAGCCCCGTGTTTCGCCGGCCGCGCTGGCTGGATTATCTCTGGAAGTGGACATGGCCTCGGTCCATGGCCCGGGGGAGAAGAGTTTTTCCATCTCAGAGAAGGAACTGGGTTTGCCTGCCGGAGTGCGACTTATACGTGCAGTGCCCTCACAGCTCCGCCTTTCTCTGCAGCGTACGGCTACACGAAAGGCTCCCGTCCAAGTCCGCTACGCGAGTGGACCGCCTGTCGGCTATCGCGTGGCTTCAGAGCGCGTGTATCCCGACTCGGTGGAAGTGGCGGGTCCGGCTTCGAAGCTACAGCAGCTTAAGTTTGTGGTTACCGATCCTCTCGACATTAGCGCTACGGTCGGGAGCGGCGAATTCCGCGTGCCCGTTTACGCCGACGATCCCGAGTTGCGAGTGCAGACTACCAAATTCGTTCACATTAGCGTAATTCTGGCCAAAATCCTGTAAATGAATCTTAAAATGGCGAGACAATTATTCGGAACCGATGGAGTGCGAGGTGTTGCCGGTGACTTTCCTCTCGACCGCCCCGCAACGTGGGCTCTCGGAAAAGCGCTGGGAGAATGGGCCGGACATCACGACCCGAATCCCCGTGTCCTGATTGGAATGGATACGCGCGAATCCGGTCCGTGGATTGCCGCTCAGGTTGGCGGTGGCCTCGAAGCTGCAGGAGTGCATCCCCGCTTCGCAGGTCTGATCACCACGCCCGGAGTCGCCTACCTGACAAAGACTCGCGACTTCGTAGCAGGTGTGATGATTTCAGCCTCCCACAATCCTTATCAGGACAATGGCATAAAGGTCTTCGATCACTCCGGGTTCAAGCTGCCCGACACCGACGAGCACACTCTGGAAGAGCGAATTTTCTCCATTCTGGAGGAAAGTCCTGTAGCGCAACCCGCCACACTGACCATCGATGAAGGCCTCGATGCGGCGTATATCGACTATCTTGCGAGCCTCGCTTCCACACAGTTTGACGGCATGCGGCTGGTTGTAGACTGTGCCAACGGAGCTGCGTCCCACCTTGCTGTGGAGCTCTTCAGCCGTCTCGGTGCCGAGGTGCATTCGGTCGGATGTTCGCCCAACGGACGCAACATCAACCTCAATTGCGGAGCTCTCCACACGGAAAATCTGCGGGATGAAGTGCTGCGTCTCGGGGCGCATGCGGGTCTCGCACTCGATGGGGACGCGGACCGTTGCATCTTTGTCGGCTCGTCAGGAAAGGTGGTCGATGGGGACGCTCTGTTACTCATTGTAAGCCGCGCGATGGCCCAGTCAGGACAACTCCGCCAGCCTCTCGTAGTGTCCACTGTAATGTCCAACATCGGCCTTGAGAACGCTCTTCGCGCGTCGGGGCTTCGGATGTTGCGAACACCCGTCGGAGACAAGTACGTGCTCGAAGAGATGGTCCGTCAGGATGCCCAGATCGGTGGTGAGCAGTCCGGGCACGTCATCTTCCGGGACTTCGCGACAACCGGAGATGGCATGTTGACCGCTCTGAAAGTCCTTAGTGTCGTTCGGTCATCCGGGCTTACTCTGGACGAATTGGCGTCGGACTTGCGTGTGTTCCCACAGCTGCTCGTCAACGTAAGAGTCAGGCAAAGGCGGCCTTTGGAAGACTTGCCCGCCGTTCAGGCAGAGATGCGGCAAGCTGAAACGGTCTTCGGTTCTAATGGCAGAGTCGTCGTCCGATTCTCAGGCACCGAGCCTCTTGCCCGTGTCATGGTCGAAGGTCCCGATGAAGAGTCAGTCAAGTTCTGGGCTCACAGGATTGCGGACGCAATCCGGTCGGAACTCGAAAACTGACATGGCGGGTTGGTCAGAGAAGGCCAGTGTTGTCCTGATACTTGTAGTTCTCGGAATCTGTTGCTACCGGGCCTCCACGCAGAGTTTCACAATTGATGAAGCGTGGGTTTACAACCTCTTCGTCAGCAAACCGCTTTCCGCAATGGCGCGGCACTACGACGCCTGTAATCACGTTCTGCACACATTACTGATGAAGGGTGCTCGTGCAACCCTCGGCGGTAGCGAACTGGCATTGCGCGCTCCCAGTCTGCTTGCTGCTGTACTGTATTGCGTCGCTTGTTTCCGGCTGACGCAGCTGGTGCTCGGAGGGTGGATCGGGTTTCTCTGCCTGGGGTTGTTGACACTCAACCCAATGATTCTGGATTTCCTCGTTGCGGCGCGCGGTTACGGTCTGGGTCTTGCGCTGTTTCTATGGGCTCTCTATTGCGCGATACGGTATTCGTCCACTGGATTTGGACGAAGCTGGCTGCGCTGGGCGGGCGTCTGCTCGGGTCTTGCAATTGCCGCCAACCTCATCATGCTGGTTCCCGCTGCAGCGCTGGGCTGCGCCCTCCTCATACTGATGGCGCGGAGGGGCTTCGCGAGCTCCTGGGAAATCGTCGATGTGTATGGCGGACCTGCCATCGCCATCGCCTTCCTGTTTGTCGTGATTCCCGTTCTTCCGGCCCGTCCAGAGGATTTCTATGTGGGAGCACCGGATCTGGCTACCAGCGTGCAAACTCTCGTAGCCAGCTTCATCAAGGGACGCCGGCACTGGCCTGGAACCAGTCCCGATCTGTTTCTCCGCGTCGGATCTCAATACCTTGCGCCCATCGTCTTTCTCGCTTTGATCGCTGGGCTGGTCGCAACGGTCCCGCGGTATCTCAGGGCGGGAGTACTCTCGTCTCGGATCAACGCATGGATCGTCCTCGCTGGCACAGCGGTCTTCTCAGTAGTGCTCGTCCTTCTCCTCCACTCCACTCTTGGTGTCAGATATCCGTACGGACGCACCGGGATCTATTTGCTACCTTTGTTCTTCATCGCGCCACTCTACGGCTTGAAGATTCTCGACTTCGCCGGAGCAAAATGGGTACGTCTTACGGGGAGCGTGTTTGCCGCGTTTCTTCTCTTCGTGTGTCTGCGGCAGCGCGATAACCGGTACTTTACTGAATGGCAGTATGACGCGGGAACCAGTCACCTCATGAAGGTTCTTCGCAACCATCACAAGAACCGGATCCAACTCCAGCCCGGAGAAAAAGTCCGGTTCGGCACACACCAGTTTTTGAAGCAAACTGCTATCTGGTACAAAGAACGTCACCGGCTTGAGTGGCTGGATGATCCTTCGTCGGACAACCTGGAAGCGGGGGGGTATCGATACTACCTCCTCACCCCCGCCGAGAACCAGCTGGCGAAGAAACTGGGTCTGGAAACGATCGCAGCAGATCCTGTTTCCGGTGAGTTCCTCTCGTGGCTCAAACCATGACGACTCTCTTTTGCAGCCGCCTGACACTCGCAACAATCACAGTGCTCCTGAGTTCCTGCGCTCCCACTCCGGAGTACTACGGCATACCGACACAGCACAAGCCAATTGAGGCAAGCGGACCCCAGCCTTCTGCCAGCGTGGCGTTTGGTGAGTTCTTTAAAGCGGACGATATCAATTCCGATGAGTACCTTATCAAAGACGTGAAACCTCTCGAAGGAGCAGTATGGCGCTGGACGCTGGCCGAACCAGAGTTTCGTTTCTTTCTCAAATCAGCCCAAGCGCGTCGCTTTCATATGGAGTTCGGAATCAATGACCGGACGTTTGTCGAAACCGGTCCTCTGAAAATGGAGATTCTCATCAACGGCAAACCTTTCGACGCGCTGACCTTTCCATCTTCCGGCAGCAAAACCTACGACAAACCGGTGCCAGCTTCCTTTCTTCTCCCTGACGCGGAAAACCACGTGATCGTTCGTATCCTGAACCCGTGGCAAGCTCCGGATCCTGGCGTTAAGCTAGGCATTGTTTTGCGACTGGCTGGATTTCTTCCGGCATGAGTCCAGTCGTAATCCTCCTGTCCGCTGCGTTTACCGGACTGACCTCCGTATCTCTCGGCCTGATCACTCTCAAAAGCTTGCGACTCCAGCTGCGACGGGGAGAGACACTGCCATTAGCATTTGTGCTCGGCTCGGCGTTCCTGAGCACGATCATCTTCTTCTTCCTCACGTTCTCGATCGTAAAGCCGTGGACACTGGGCGCCGTTAGTGTCATTGCCATCGCTGTGTGCATTCATCGCAGGGCCTGGCGGCTTGCGATAAACGAAGAGCCCCATGTTCCCATTCCTTCCATGTGGCGGTGGGTTTTCGGCCTCGCGCTGTTCGTCTACGGTGGATACACCTTCATTTACGCGCTCGCCCCGGAGACCAGCCCTGACGGTGTTGCGTACCACCTGGGAACGGTTGACAGATACTTCCGCGCCGGTGGCTTCCAATGGTACACGGGCAACATGTATGCGAACTTGCCAATGGGTGTGGAACTTCTTTTCCTCCATGCGTACTCATTCGGTCGCCACTCCGCCGCGGCCCTTGTCCACTGGCAGTTTCTGATGGTGCTGCCTCTGGCAGTCCTCGCGATCGGACGCCGGTTCGGAAACGCCACTGCCGCAGTTATTGCTGCGCTACTGGTGTTTTTGAGCCCGGTGGTACTCATCGATGGGTCTTGCGCCTACGTTGACGTAGCGGCTTCTTGTGTGATCACAGGGCTGTTTCTCTCGCTTGTCATCTGGGAGCAGGAACAGCAACAAAACTGGTTCTACGTTATTGGAATTGTTGCGGGGTTTGCCTACTGCTGCAAACTCACTTCAGCACCTGCTGTTCTCCTGGCACTTCTTTACGTCGGCATCACGCTCTGGCGGCGAGGCCAGTTTACTTTGCGGCCGCTGCTCCTTGTTGGGACGTGCGCGTTTGTTTTGATTGCGCCATGGCTGGTCAAAAACACCTTGATTGCCGGCAATCCGGTTTCCCCCTTTCTCAATCGCTGGTTCCCGAATCCAAACGTCCGCATCTCGTTCGAGGAAAAGTATCGCGAGGACTATCGCACGATATATGGCGCGTTTAAAAACTGGACCCAAATCCCGCTGGAGGCAACGGTCATAGCCAGTGGTGTGAAGTGCAGTTGCAGATCGCGCGTCCCGACCGCGTCCACCC
>JACMLA010000307.1 GCA_014379815.1 Bryobacteraceae bacterium
GCCCCTGATGCGTTCCGTACACCGAGGAAACGGTTCTCGAAGCGAAAGCGGGTGGACCACGACACCTTACCGGTCTTATACCGCAGCGCTGCCTGCTCCCAGATCCGATGCTCCGGTGTCGCCTTCGCGACCGCTGGGAACTCACCGTACGGATAAGAATTGATGAAGGCGTACCCTCCCGTGAGCAGCAAGAACTTATTAACTTCGAAGTTTACGCCGGGTCTAAGGAGCAACTGCTGCCACCGGTTGAAGCCGTCACTTCGACGCCACTGCCCTTCCAGGTGAACGCCCCACCGGCTTTTGCCGATCGGATGGTCACCGAAGTACATGCCCCAGCCGTTCCAGTTATGGTCGACGACTTGAGCGCTCGCGGGAGCAGCGGCAATCAGAAGCACCACGGCGAGACACAAGGACGCACTTGAGTTACGCAAGGGAACATCATAGCGAGCCGTGACGGGCCGGTTTCGGCTCTCTAGTGCGGCGATCGAGTCGTCCTACCACCGCTGGGCTGGTGAGCTCTCTTAGCGCATCTCTGCCTACCCAGCGCGCTGTGACGTTGGGCGAGTCCGCCAGGCGACGGGCTACGGCCACTGCAGCGTCGTTGAGAGCGTGATTTCTCTTGCCGACCGCGCGCAGCGACATGTTAACGGCCTTCTTCACGAAGTTCCGTTCGTCGGTGGCCGCGTGCTGGATGAGCGATAGGCCCTCGACAAAACGCTCGTTGCCCGCGCCTTTGTCATGCACGCTCAGACTCCAGAGAAGCGCGAATGCGGTGCGCTTGACGAACTCCTCGTTGCTGCTGCTCCACTGCCTGACCTTGTCCCAGGCGTGCGGCGTGCGGTCGAACAGATTGAAGCACATCGCGTCACAAAAGGCCCAGTTATCGAATTGGCTGCACCAGAGGTCCATTTGCGCGGGTGTCAATTGTTCCGGATCGCCAACGAAGGACGTCAGCATGCGCGCTTCATAGACACCGGTATCCCAGAGCGCGACTGCAAGTTCGTGGTTGGGCCCAAGCAGCCTACCTAGCGCTTTGATTTCCTTCATCGGGGCACCAAGTGCATGGTCCGAGGGGATGCCATAACGGGCCATGCCGTCTCGCGTGGCTTGGTTACTATGCTCCTTCAGCCACTCGAGCGCGGACCGGACTTGATCCGTAAGTGAACTCCTGGTGGCTTTTCCGGGCGACTTAGTCGGAGTACTTTTCACTGTGTTCAAGTCTATTCCACGCTCTGCGGTCAGGGGGTGGGGGTCAGGACTGGTGTAATTACCAGGTAAAGTGGCGTATTTCTTCACCAACTCCTGTTAATTTCAACACACTTGTTTGACTCTGACCCTCGTGATACAGTGGGCTGCCTTTAAAAACCGACTGGGGTCCAAGGCAGTTTTTTGTGAAAGCAGTGATGACGATTGGATTGCTGTCTAGCGAAGAAAAACTTTCAGCCAAGTCAATCCGCGTGGGAGCTTTTTTCGTATAGCGCCTACGTGCCGAGGAGAGCCTGAGCTAATGAGTATGCGCATCATCGGAATTCTTTGCGCGTTGTGCACCTGCTTTTCCGGGGTCGCCAGCGCGATAACCGTCACCTTTAGTCTGGACACCACGATGCTTGTTGAAGATCTGGCGGACCAGCCATTTTCCCTTGAGTTCTACTTGCTGAACGGCGATTTGCTTGCAGCGAATCAAACGGGCGGACCACGGACTAATCCAAGCAATATCGTGACGATCTCTAACTTCACGTATGGCGGTGGTTTTGGGTTTGATCCTGCCACCGATCCAGCTTTCCTAGTCTTTGGTGGGGCTTCGGGAGATATTCGTTCCAGCGTCACCCTCAAAGCTAACCACCTGGACAACTATTTTAGTCAGGGATTCCAGCCCGGATCGAGGCTTGGCTTCACTATTGATTTCACTCACAATGTGGCCGTGTCCGATATTCATGACATTTTTCACTTTGGCATTCTCGACAGTGAGTACGCCAATATTCCGACTTTTTTCGGAGAAATCTTCTATTCGATTCTGGAGATTAACTTCGATAGCGACGATCCGACAGTGACGATCTCAAGAACCGACTCGAGCCTTCCTACAAGTGCCGGGCAGTTTCTCGATCTTCCTTTCCCAGATGTCGAGTACGTGGAGGAGACTGTGGTACCGGAACCCGGTACGTTCGGGGTCGCCGCAGCGGCTTTTCTATTACTAGCGTTTCGAAAGAGGATTAGAACGATGCGGCTTAAGACCTTGCCGGTGACTTCTGTTTTTGCACTGATGCTGCTGGCGTCTTTCGGTTCTGCTGGCCTAATGGCGGCTCCAGCAAAACAAAGTCCGGAGTACTTTACGGGTAAGTATCAGGGGCGCGACGTGACTTTTCAGGTGATTAATGGCCTGGCGATTGTCGGTGGTGACATGGTAATTGGTGAGGCGACGATTGAGGAGACACCAGATGGCGTCCGAACGGCATTTCTGACGGTTCCTGAAACGCCGGGCTCGACGCAGTCTACCAAACGAAGCTCAGAGAAGCATGCCAATTCCGTAACGATTCCGACTCGACTCTGGCCTAAGGTGGGAGGCGTTGTTACGGTACCGTACATCACAACTAAGGGATCTGCAACCATGACGACTGCCATCAACGACTTCAACAACCAGTTTGCGGGCAAATTCAGGTGGGTTCCGAGGACCAATCAGCGGGCGTACGTTGACATTAATCTGGATGGCCAGAGTTCCAATTCCTGCTACGCCACACTTGGATATACCGGAGGTAGAAGCATCCTGCAAGGCGTTAATGGTGGCTGCGCAGTATTTGCCATGTTGCATGAAATGGCGCACGTGCTGGGTCTCGCCCATGAGCAGGCTCGCGCCGACCGCAGCCGGTACATTGCAGTCGACTTTAGCAATATCGCGGCGGCTTCCCGGAATGCCTACGAGCAAGATTTCGCCAACAATATGGATCTCGGCCTGTACGACTACGGCTCCCTGATGCACTATGCGCCCAGGGGTTTCGGGAGGAACGAAAATCCGGACATGGAGTCGATTCCAGTCGGGATTCCGTTTGGAGATCCGCCCATCTTTTCTGCCGGCGACCTTGACGCTCTGGACAGGCTCTACTTTTCAGCGCCCACTGCTGTTACAGTGACCAGTCTTCCGGCGGGCTTGCCGATTATTGTAGACGGGATGACGTATCTGGCACCGCGGACGTTCAACTGGGCACTCAACAGCACACACACGCTCAACGTACCGTCAGGGATACAAACCATCGATGGCAGCAACTATTTGTTTGGCAGGTGGAACAGCGACCTGAACGGCGACTTGAATCCCAATCGCACAATCACCGTTACGCCGGGATCAGGAACTCTGGGCTCTCCAAGCTCGGCGCCCCGGTTCACCGTGTACGCCGTAAACTACGTCAAGCTAGCCGAGTACCAGGCTGTGCCTGTGTTGAACAATTTTATAAGCGACGTCTCGAACGCGGGCAGCGTATCGCCGAACCCAGCTCCAGTGAGCTATCCGGGGTTGCCAGGACTGTATTACATCGATCGGCAGTTAGTTACTTTAACAGCCACGCCCGCTGCGGGGAGAAGTTTCTACAGATTTGAAGCCCCGAATACGCCGGTCCAAACGTTCGGGCCTGCCAAGAACCCCATCACCCTGCCCTCGGATGTGATTTCCCCTAGCTTTTTTGCTAATTTCACGTCTCAACCAGAGGTGCTTTTGACTACAAACATCCTTGATAATAATGCCAGCGGCATTAGGGTCATCTATGACAATAGTGATTCCAAGTCGCTGCCAGCAGCGTGGAGCGCGCCCTACGATTCCGGCTGGAATAGCGGAACCACGCACACCGTTGTTGTGAATTCGCCGGTCAGTCCAGGTAATGACCCAGCCACACGATACGTGTTCGCCCGGTGGACCGATAACGTCACATCGCTAAGCCGATCGGTCACTGTCCCTAACTCCGGGCGTCTCACACTTGGTGCTAACTACAATACGTTCTATAAGGTGACAGCCAACGTAAATACCGCGTGCGGCGGCCGTGTTACGACCAGCCCGTCCCTGCCCAGAGACCAGTTTGTCGCCAGTGGCACCCAGTTGCGATTCACGGCGATCCCCACATCTCCGTTTGTATTCGCATCGTGGAGTGGAAATGTCAGCAGCACGGCGAACCCACTCACACTTGTAGAAACCGCAGAGGTAATCGCAACGGCTAACTTCAACGTAATCAACGCGCCTCTTGCCGTTACTTCGCTTACACCCTCAAGTCTTCCTGCTGGCAGCCCGGGTCAAACAATCACGGTTTCCGGGACTGGATTTACTCCCGCAACGGCGTTCTTCCTCGGCGATTTCGCTCTTGATGTCACGTATGTGAATTCCAATACATTGACCGTAGAGGTCTTTGCCAGCGACCTTACCGCTCCGGGTCCTCAGACCACAATTGTGGAGAACACTCAAGGCAATTGTTCGGTTTTCGCGTTTGGCCCTTCTTTGTTAGTAACACCGTAGGAAGGTTAGATGCTGCCGGGCCCGGTCTAATTACCGACCCGGCAGCTCTCTTGTAGCTAGCGCTCAAAGGCTTAGACCTTCACCCGCGGTCATTGGGCTCGTCACTTGAAATGCGGGAAGCTTGACACAGAAGGTAGATCCCTGGTCCTTGCCCTCTGACTCTACCCAAATGCGGCCGCCGTTGCGCTCCACGACGCGCTGACAGATTGCGAGGCCGATCCCGGTGCCTGGAATCTCTTTGCCATGGAGTCTTTTGAACACTCCGAAGATTCGTAGCTGGTGCTCGGGCGCGATACCTATGCCGTTATCCTTGACGTACAAAATCCAGTCCGTTGCCACTTTGCTGGCTGTTATACGCACCTCTGGCACTGCCGCACCGCGGTACTTGATTGCATTGCCAATCAGGTTCTGGAATAGTTGCACAAAGTGAGTCTCGTGCCCAAACACAGTTGGCAGCGGCTCGGCTGAGATACTTGCTCCGCTATCCTCAATTGCTCCTTGTAGATTGCCCAGCACTTTGTTCAGAACATCATTCATCCTGACGGCGGCCGGTCTGCGGTCCTGATCCCGGGAGGCTTCGGTGAAGGACAACAGATCCTGCAGCAGCAGACTCATGCGCCTGGACCCTCCGACTACCTGGTCCATGAACTGCCTGGTGTCGTCATCCAGCCTTCCGCCGAGCTGGCGTGCCAGCAATTGCGTGTAGCTAGTGACCATGCGCAGAGGCTCCTGCAAATCGTGCGCGGCCGCAAAGGCGAATTGCTCCAGATCCGTGTTGGATCGCTTCAACTCCTCCGCCTGCCTGGTAAGCGCGACTTCCGCCTTCTTGCGCTCAATCCCTATCGCGATTGTGTCTGCCACAGAAGCAAGAGCGGTCAACGTGCCTTCCTCGAGAGGATGGCGGGCAAACAAGCCGAGCACGCCAACCAGCCGGTCTTCGACGATTAGGGGATAGCCTGCAAATGCCACCATCCCCTCCTGCCTGGCCCAGCTGAGATCGCCTATGCGTGGGTCATTGAGAACGTCGTTGGTCAGGTGGGGCCGACGCTCTTGTGCGATCAGCCCGATCTTGAACGAGCCAACAGGCACCCGTGCGTGAGGTCCGTTGACGTGCGTGTACATCCCTGCGCTCGCTTGTAACTCCAGAACCGGCTCACTGGAAGCAAGAGTCCAGACACGGGCAAATGCTGCGTCGAGGTGTCGGACCATTGCTTCGGCACAACTTTGCAGGGATTCGCTCAGCTCCGCTACCTGCGTTAAGGCAGCTCCTACATCTGCCCCCAGAGCGTTCAGCCTGGCTCTTTCTGCAAGCGCGACTTCGGCTTGCTTCCGCTCGGTAATCTCGATCACTGAGCCGATGTAGCCCAGAAAGCTGCCTTCAGGACCTCTTCGCGGCATGGCGGCGTCGATTGCCCAGCAGTACTCGCCATCCTGCCTCCTTAGGCGGTACTCCACGCGGAATGGCTGTCGGCTGGAGTTTGCTTCGTGAAAAGCCCTGCCCGCCTCAGGCCGGTCTTCCGGGTGGACGGCATCCAGCCATCCAAATCCCAAACCTGTGTGTTCTGTTTGACCGGTAAACTGATACCAGCTTCGGCTCAGGTACGTACAGCTGCCGTCAGAGTCTGTTACCCATACCATTACAGGCGCGTTATCGGCCAGGTTCCGAAAGCGTTGCTCGCTTTCTTTCAGGGCCGTTTCCGCCTGCAGCCGCTCCGTAATGTCGCGCGACACGCATAAGATTCTGACCGGATGGCTACTCGCATCCCGTATCGGCGCGACAATCACCTCCCACCACCTGGGTTCGCCGGTAAGGGTAGGGCAGAAGCCCTGAAAGCGCGCTGTGATCCCCTCGCGTGCAGCCGCTACTGCCTTCCGCGCATCCGCCCGGCTCCCTTCCGGCCAGAAGTCCACCCAGTGATGATTGGCAAACGTGCCGAAATCCACCATCTCCATCTGGCGGCAACCCTCTGAATTCATGCTCAGCAGGATGCCGTCGCGGTCCAGCACCTTGACACAATCCGGGCTACTATCCACGACACTTCGGGCAAACTGCTCACTTTCCTGAAGCGCCACTTCGGTTTGCTTGCGATCTGTGATCTCGAACGCTACACCAGGGAAACGCCCCGGACGACCCTGCTCGTCCAGCTGGCACCGCCCTCTCGCATAGAGCCAGCGGACAACGCCATCAGCTCCGGTCACCCTATACTCTTCCGCATAGTCTGCCCCGGTCTTTAACGCGTGGGCTAACCGCTCCTCCGCCCGTGCGCGGTCGTCTAGGTGTACGCTCTGCAGAAATTCCGAGATCGGTACGCCCAGAACGGCTCGCTCAGGATCCACAGAAAACATCTGGGCGAATCGTGCATTGCAGTACAGACAATCATCGGCCACATCCCAGTCCCAGGTGCCTACACCACCGCCGACTTCGAGTGCAAACGTGAGACACTCTTCACTGATCCGGCGTGCCTCCTCAGCCTGTCTCC
>JACMLA010000308.1 GCA_014379815.1 Bryobacteraceae bacterium
AAGAAATTTTTGGATAACCCGCAACACCTAAGTATAGAGTCGGCGGCTATAATAGCGGGAATGTTTCGGGTCTATTGTGTGCTGGCAATGCTGTGCGCGCTCGGTGCTCTGGCTGAAGTCCCATGCGCTTGCGATCCCGCGGAAGCTGAAAGCATGACGCTCCGCCAGTGCAGTCTTTGTCGGGAAGCTGAGAAACAGGCGTCTGACGTTGGGATGTTCTTTTTAAAGGACATCAATCCCCGAAAACCGAACCGTTGGCTCGCGCTTCCGCGCAAGCACGGCACGGGCGCTCATCATCTTCATGATCTGAGCAGAAACGAAAGAACAGTTTTCTGGAAAGCAGCTATTGCAAAAGCCAAAGAACTCTGGGGCGACGAATGGGGACTTGCTTATAACGGCGAGAAAGTTCGAACCCAGTGTCACACCCACGTGCATATCGGCAAGCTGCTGAAGGGAATTGAGACTGACCGCTTCGTGGTAGTGAACCGCCCTGAGGATATCCCTGTTGCTCCGGGCGAGGGCTTGTGGGTGCATCCAGCAGGCACAAGCCTGCACGTGCACCTTGGTGAGCAGATTACAGAAACAACTTTACTGCGCTAAAGCTAACTGCAATGCATATAGCCCTAACCGTATTTTTGGCCTTGGCCATGGCTGTTCCGGCACTAGCCTCCACCTGCGCGGCAGTCAAGGATCTGAATCTTTCGAGCACCACCATTTCGATCGCCGAATCAGTTCCAGCTGGCTCTTTCACTCCTCCCGGAGCCGAAAAGCCCTTCCTGAACCTGCCAGCTTTCTGTCGCGTCGCTGGAGTCATCAGACCCTCCATTGACTCTGAAATTCTCTTCGAAGTCTGGATGCCAGCATCAGGATGGAATGGCAGGTTTTATGGATTCGGGAATGGCGGCTTTGCGGGTTCCATATCCTTTGGTCAGATGGCGTCAGCTGTTTCCTTGAGTTACGCCACAGCTTCGACCGACACAGGCCATCAAGCTGGGACGGTTGACGCCAGCTGGGCCGCCGGACATCCCGAAAAGATCGTCGACTTTGGCTACCGGGCGATTCATGAGACCGCCGTAACGGCCAAGGCAGTAATCGCAGCGTTTTATGATCGGGGTGCGCGGCACTCGTATTTCAGCGCTTGTTCCAATGGCGGACGACAAGCGCTTATGGAAGCGCAACGTTACCCGGAGGACTATGACGGCATCATCGCCGGAGCGCCAGCTTACAACTGGACCCATCTGATGTCAGGAGCGGTGTGGGGAATGCGCGCCACTCTTGAGAACAAGGCCAGCTATATTCCTCACTCAAAGCTACCTGCGTTGCAGGCTGCGATCTTAGCTTCGTGCGACGGGCTCGACGGACTCAAAGATGGAGTGCTCGATGATCCTCGCCGCTGCTCGTTTAATCCTTCAAAGCTTCTGTGCAAAGCGGTTGATTCTGACTCGTGCCTCACCGCGCCTCAAGTGACAGCAATCAAAACACTCTACAGCGGACTGAGGGCTGGAAATGGAAAGCAGATCGAAGATGGTCTCCTCCCGGGAGCCGAGGCGTGGCGCGGATCGTGGCCGGAATGGATCACTGGCAAGGAGCGCGGAAAGAGCATCATGGCCGGCTTCGGACAACAGTTTTTCTCTAACATGGTCTTTAACAATGCGGCCTGGGACTACCGTACTTTTGAAGTGAATCGGGACCTCCGGTTAGCAAATGAAAAGGTCGCGAATATTCTGAGTGCCGTTGACCCCGACCTGAAGAGGTTTCAAAAGCGCGGCGGAAAACTCGTGTTGTACCACGGCTGGAACGATCCAGCGATTCCCGCCACAGGCACGATTCGCTATTACGACAGTGTCGTAGCCAACACCGGATCGAAAGATGCCACAGATTTCCTTCGCCTCTACATGGTGCCTGGAATGTTGCACTGCAACGGCGGTCCAGGCGCAAACACTTTTGGACAGTTCGGACCGCCTCAATCGGATCCTCGACGCGATCTCGCCGCAGCAGTAGAGCGTTGGGTCGAGCAGGGCGTCCCTCCGGACCGGATCACAGCCACCAAATACAAAAACGACGATCGTGCCGACGACATTGTGGCAACCCGTCCAATTTGCCCGTGGCCACAAGTCGCGAAATGGACGGGCATCGGAAGCTCATCTGATGCCATTAACTTTGTGTGTAAGGCAAACTAATGCGAGAATCAGGTTAACCAGGTTAAACCATGAGCCTTCTCGAAATTACGAAGCTCCCTACAGCGGAGAATTCGGCGATCCATCTACACTCGTCTGACAACATCGCGGTCGCTCGTGTGCCTTTGTCAGAGGGCCAAAAGCTCGCCATCGACGGCGTTCCGGTCACCGTCCGGGAAGCAGTTCCTGCCGGGCACAAGATCGCCCTCCGCAACATCCGAAGCGGAGAAGGTATCATACGGTACGGCCAGTTGATGGGCCGTGCAAGCGAAGATATTTCAACCGGCTCCTGGTTGCACACACACAACGTCTCATTCGAAGAGACGAACTTCAACTACGAATTCCCCACTACTGAC
>JACMLA010000309.1 GCA_014379815.1 Bryobacteraceae bacterium
ATCCATCCTGGTTGGAGTTCTGACTGGCGCCGCCGGAATGCGGGCGTGGTTGTCAAGCCGGCTGCGGCCACCCGCTCCTGCGGCGTTGTCGGCATTTTGGCTGCCGCTACTCAAGAGCCCGGACCCGGTGATCCTATGCGTTAGCACCCCGGCACAGAGCTTCCTGCGGACCCTTCCAGGACCCCCGGTCAACGTTCCTGGCTCGCTACCGGTCGATGCTGCCGTGACCGCCTGGCATGCTAAGCAGAGGGTTGAGACTCACGGCCCCTACCTGTTGCAGGTACCGACCGTAAACTCTCCGCTGTGGGGTGACGCGGCGGGTGCGGCTCGTGTGGCGCAGATGCTAGGTCAAAACGGAATTCAGACGGAGATGATGGCGGAGCGCGTCATCGCACTTCCCGCCTTGCGGAACCGCAACGTCGTCTTCCTCGGTACCAGCGAATATTCGAGTGGGGTCAGCCGCCTCCTGAAAGGTCTGCCACTCGGGATCGCCTATGACGAGACGGCCGCCGACCACATCGCGTTGGAGTATGACGCCGCGGACGTGGTGACGAAGCGCTATCCGGTGAAGCGAAGCGGCGGGCACCTGACCGAAGTTTACGGACTCATCACTCGCGTTAAGGGCGACGGGGACGCGGAGAAGAGCAGCCTGTATGTGGTGTTGTCGGGCGTCTCTTCCGCCGGCATACTGGCTGCTGCCCAATATGTCACCAGTCCCCACCACCTGGAGCGGCTGACGAGATCGCTGACCACGGATTGGCAATCCCAGCCGCTTCAGGTGCTGATACGAGTGCGCGCGGACCGGACGCTGCCACTGTCATTTGAATACGTTACCCACTTCGTGGGACCGGCTAAGCCCAGCCAATGAATGGGGGGACAGGCGGCCGTTAGTAGGCAGTAGTGATTCAGGGTCGGACGCAGCGCTTCGTTCACATCGTCTCTGGCGATTGTGGGGCATGAGGAAGTTTACCGGATCGGACCTGGGATCGCTCCGAAGCTACTTAAGAAAGTTACGCTGAGCGTTCATTAACTGAGCCAAGTTGGGGCACTTTAATGGCTGAAAAGCGATTGGTGCCGTAGGCAGTCACCAATTGCGGTGTTCATGGCGGAGGAAGAGGGATTCGAACCCCCGGACGCCTTTCGACGTCAACGGTTTTCAAGACCGCCGCATTAAACCGCTCTGCCATTCCTCCGGCTTTTGCAGACGAGCGGGCTGCCACATACTAAGCTAGCAGAGCGGTTTTATGCTGGCAGGCCTTTGCGGATAACGCCTTCCATGACTTCGGCGAATGTGTCTACCTCTTCAATGGTCGTGTACACGTTCGGAGTGATGCGGAGTCCGCTGTACTCACCTTGCAGATCGATGGCTACGGTCCAGATCCGGTGCTGTTCCCATAGATGAGAACTGAGTTTGCCGGAGTTCATACCGTCAACACTGATGAACCCGATTGCGCAGGATTGCTCTGGGTCTTCGCTGTTGAGAATTTTGACTCCTGGCAATTCGCGGAGACGGTTGGCCCAACGCTTCCTCAGGTAGCGGAAACGTTCGGCTTTACGCTCAGCCCCGATGCTGTCGTGGAAGTTCAGCGCTTCGGTGATCGCGTTGCGCTGGGATGCCGGATGCGTGCCGATCTCCTCAAACTTCCGGATGTTGTCGTTCATGGTTTCAGGTGCCGGCATCATTGGCCAGATCTTCGCGATCTTGTTTTTCCGAACGTACAACATGCCTGTGCCGATAGGCGCTAGAACCCACTTGTGCAGTGACGTCCCGTAGTAATCACAATCGAGATCTGCGTGCCTGAAGGGAAATTGCGCGAAGGCATGAGCTCCGTCTACGATCACCTCGACGTTGCGCGCCCTCGCCATTTGGCAGATCCTTTTAACTGGGAAGATCTGACCCGTCCTGTTGGTGATATGGCAGAGGTGGATGACTTTGGTCTGCGGTGTCAGGTTCTCCTCAAATAGTTTGACTAGGGAATCCATGCTCGGAGGCGGCACCGGAAACTTCACCTGCCGGAGTTTGAGGCCGTCGCGGCGCTCGCGCTGCTTCCAGGTGGTAATCATCCGCGGATAGTCCTGATTGGTGGTCAGGATTTCATCACCCGGCTTCAGGTCCATGCCAAGCTGGATGATCTCCAGCGCCTCACTGGCATTGCGTGTAATCGCGATCTCTTCGGTGTCGCAGCCGAACATTTTCGCGAGGCGGCGGCGGACCGTCTCAAGACCCGGATCCAGGATGCGCCACATATAGTAGCTCGGAGTCATGTTCTCCATATCGAGATAGCGCTTCTCGGTATCGGAGACGATCTTGGGAGACGGAGACACGCCGCCGTTGTTGAGGTTGATGAGATTGCGATCCACCGTGAACGCGTGGCGGATATTCATCCAGTAATCTTCATCGCGTGCCACGGCATCGGCCGGCCTGCCGAAGCTGCCGAGTCCTGCACTTTGCGCCATCGCTACTGAGTTAGGCCGGAACGTTGCCGCGGCGATGCCGGTTGCGGAAGTGAGGAAATGTCTTCGGTGCATGGGGAGATCCTATATCAATTGCTTTGCTGTCTTCTCGACAGATGCCATGAAACGGAGCAGGTTCTCTCCGTAGATTTTCCGGATCTCGGCTGCGGTATAGCCTTCTTCCAGAAGAGCGCGCGTCAGGTTGGGCCACTTGTCCGCGCTGTCCAGTCCTTCGGGTAAACACATCACGCCATCAAAATCGCTCCCAAGACCTACTGCGTCGACACCCGCAATGTTGACGACATGGTTGATGTGCTTGACGACATCGGCCATTTTGGCTTTGGGAACCGGCGGCATGGAACTGCGCATCTCGCGCATCGCCTTTCGCATACCTTGCGGATCGCCAGCGTACTTCTGGCGCATTTCCGTGAACATCGGCATCATCTGCTTCATGTTCGCGGAAGAAACTTTCGCTGAGTCGGGGTTGAGATACCCGCAATCGAAATTGATCTGGATGACTCCGCCCTTTTTGGCCATGGCCGCGATCATTTCGTCGGTCATGTTACGCGGCACAGGGGACACGGCGCGGCAGGACGAGTGTGAGGCGAAGATCGGCGCTTTGCTGGTTTCGAGGGCGTCGTAGAAGGTTCTATCGGAAACGTGAGAGATGTCGACCATCATGCCGAGACGGTTCATCTCCAGAACGACCTGCTTCCCGAACTCGGTCAGACCTTTGTTGGCTTGCGATCCTGACGAGCCTCCCCAATTGTTGTCATTGGTGTGGGTCAGTGTCATGTAGCGGATGCCCAGATCGTGAAACCGCCGGAGCAGGCGGAGATCGTCTTCAATGGCGTGTCCACCTTCAATCCCCATCAGCGCCGCAATCTTGCCGTGCTTGTGGGTGGAGACGAGTCCATCGGCAGTGGCCGTCAGTTCGAAATCATTGGGGTAGCGGCCGGCGATGTCGCGCTTCACAGTGTCAATCATCTGGAGTGTGCGGTGTG
>JACMLA010000038.1 GCA_014379815.1 Bryobacteraceae bacterium
TACCCGGCGTATCAGAGGCTTCGGGGCTCGCCTCACCAGAATTTGGGGTCGTTTCGTTGGCTGCTGCACGCAACTGACCTGTGCCGGAGACAGCAATATCGAACGTATTCCCTTTTAACTCGTAAACCGTGGCTTTGGTCCGCGGTTCTGGGCCGAGGTCTGTAAGCACCGCGCTTTCCAGTTTGATGCCCTGTGGCGCTACGAAGCGAACCGGACCTCCGGAATGGAGAATGCGGCCGGCAAACTTTGGCGCCTCCCCGGTTGCGGGAATGCTGTACGTCAAGTCCATTCGGGTATCCCCGGGTTTGATCGGGAACTGGACCAGCCAGGTGTTGGGTGCGCTGCCCTTTTCGGCTTCGCGGGTTAGGGGAACGCTTTGAGGACCCGTGATGCGCATACGAATGGGACCAGTAACTTGGGGAGGTGTTTGGAACTTGAGGGTACCGGACGGATCCTGCAGAGTGATCTGGCCGCTGTTCGTGAAAACGACGGTCTCGTTGATGACCAGCTGGTCGCCCGTGCGCTCCAGCAGAATCATGTCCTGAGTCACTTTGGCGTTGGGCGCATTCGAAGACGCATCGTAAATCTGAATCTCTTCCGCGGTTTCGGCTCTGCCTGCTGAGAGCATCTTGTTATAAGTGACGCCCTGATGAAGTGCCTGGACCAGATACGGTGTCTGGGGCTTGCTTTCCGTGGGGAAGCGGAATTTGCCCTGAGCATCGGACCGCACAGTGCCGACGTTATTCATGCCGCCGCTTAGCTCCACGAGTGTGATAGCGACGCCCGCTTGCGGCTTGCCTGTGGTCAGGTTCTGTACGGTGCCCTCTACAGCGCCGAAGGCAAAGACTGCGGAGAGCACGAACAGCACGGCCGTCTTCATGCAGAGGCTTCCATGGGTTTCCCACAATCTCCGCAGAACTTGAGTGACTTGTCGAAGGTTGCTTTGCAGTGCGGACACGAAAACTTACCAGCAG
The DNA here is from genome assembly GCA_014379815.1 of Bryobacteraceae bacterium. Next base: position 975 of record JACMLA010000038.1, read on the forward strand.
CCTTTCTCTTAGACGGCTTGGGTGTGACACTGTCAGCCGGTGCCGCTTTCAAGGTCTCGATCTCAGAGAGAATCGTGGCGAGTTCGGACTGCAATTCAGTTTTCGAGCGGGAATAGTCGTCGTCGGAGAGCTTGCCCAGACGGTACTCAAACTGGAGGTCCCGCAGATTCTCGTAGATGGAAGCTTTGCGGCCCTCGAGGTGGTTCCACGGGGTCGCCGCCGGTTCGTGTGTCAGGTCGCTTTCGCGAATCAGAAAGGCAAACGCCAGCATGGCAATCGCGAGTGCCGCTGCAATGGCAAGGATCATTACTCGCGCTCCGCCATCTCTGCTTCGATCTCACGCCGGTAACGGTCACTGATCTCGGCAGGTGCCGGGGCGCTTGCCGGCTTGCGAAAGCGTTTCCAGTAAACAAGAATCGCAGCCAGCCCCAGCAGAATGGCTGCGAACGGCATAAGGTAGCTGAGCAAGCTGAAGCCGGAGGCAGGAGGTGCCGCCAGAGCAGCCAGCCCGACTTCTTTGACAAAGCCATCGACAATCGATTGATCGTCCGAGCCAGCCTTCAGTGCAGCTGCGATTTTCTCCCGTGCAGGCGAGGAGTAGTGGCACTGCAACATCTGGCAGGTTGCCACCGTGTTGTTGCAGGAGCCACATTTGCAAGCAAGCTTGTCGCCGACCCGCCGGATTTCCGGTGTGACGTAAGTCGTAGTCGATGTCTGCGGAATCGACAAGCCAGCAAGTAAAAACAGCAGAGCAATCGTAGTAAAGCTGGTCTTCATCGAGCGAGCTGCGCCTCTTCGACAACAGGAGTCGCGGCAGTCTTTGACGGCTCGGGCTGCTTCCGCAGGTCCTTCTGTTTGGACGGAATCATGCAAATCACCGTTCCAATCGCGAGAACCCAGAATCCGACCCAGATCCAGCTAACCAGCGGAAACACATAGGCCTGAATCACCGACTTGTCGCCATCGATGCCGGCGAAGTTCAAGTAAACGTCCTCGTTGAGACGACGCCAGATCGCAACCTCAGAAGTGGGCTGCCGACTGGCCTTGTAAGCGCGCCGCTCCGGCTCAAGAGTTCTGACCATTTTGCCGTTTTGAGATACGTCGATCTTGGCATGACTCCACGCATAGTTGCTGTTTTCGCCGCTCTGGACTTCGCGGAGCTTCATCTCATATCCGCCCAGGCGGAAGCTGTCTCCGGTTGCCACAGTGACCGTGGTGTCTTTATCAAAGGCTTTACCGGTAAATCCGATAAACATCACGACAATCGCCATGTGGACGATGTAGCCGCCATAGCGACGTGTGTTTCGATGCGTCAGCTCGACCGCGGAGGCCATGAGATTTCGGCCGGTGCGAGCCCGTATAGCAGTCGCGCCCTTGATGAATTCACTGCCGATCGTCAGCGTAACGAACAGGCATAGCGAGAAGGAGAGCAGCGCGAAAATGTGGTGCACGCCCGAGGCGTAAAGTGCGCCGATCAGTACGATGGAGCCAGCCACGGGCCAGAGGAACGCGCGTCTGAGACTGTCGAGCGAACTCCGCCGCCATGCGATAAGGGGGCCAACTCCAGTAAGAAACAACAGGAAGAGGCCGATCGGAATGTTCACCTTATTGAAGAACGGTGCGTCGACCGAAACTTTCTCACCTGTTACCGCTTCGGAGATGACGGGAAACAGGGTCCCCCAGAGAACCGAGAAGCAGCTGGCTACCAGGATCAGGTTGTTGAACATGAAGCTCGATTCGCGCGACAGGACGCTTTCGAGTCGGGCTTCCGTCTTCAGGTAATCCAGGCGATCGAGAATCAGGTAGATTGTGCCTCCGATTCCGATGAAGAGGAAGGTGAAGAAGTAATGTCCGATGGACGACTGTGCGAAGGCGTGAACCGAACTCACGAGACCGGTTCGCGTCAGCGTGGTTCCGAAGATGCAGAGCCAGAACGTGGCGGCGACGAGGACCATGTTCCAGATCTTCATCATGCCTTTCTTTTCCTGCATCATCACCGAGTGAAGGAACGCAGTAGAGGTCAGCCACGGCAGGAGGGAAGCATTCTCGACTGGATCCCAGCCCCAGTAACCTCCCCATCCAAGCACTGCGTAAGCCCATCCCGCTCCGAGCAGAATGCCCGTTCCCTGAAAGAACCAGGTAACCAGGGACCAGCGTCGTGTGGTGTGAATCCAGTCGTCGTCTTTGCGCCGGGTGATCAACGATGCCATGGCGAACGCGAAAGGTACCGCGAAGCCCACATAGCCCAGGTACAGGATTGGAGGATGGATAACCATCGTCCAATCCTGTAATAGCGGGTTGAGTCCCTGACCGTCGCCGACATCTA